>JAFGFK010000049.1 GCA_016931135.1 Candidatus Sumerlaeota bacterium
ACGCGCCCGGAAGTAACGAAGGGTAATTTTTTACGGAAAAAAAAGGCATTTTTTGTTGCAATTATTGTATGACAATTCTTAACTCTCATTTCTATTCATTTAAAACATGGAGGACAATGAAAAATGGCTAAGAAAACGACATACAGATTCAAGCATGAAATGTACACGGATTTGCAGAAAAAAATCCCGCAAATATATGCGGATTTCAAGAAAAAGGCTTCCGCCTTGAACATCGCCGATGAGGAAAAATTCACCATGGGGCTCACCGGCGCCATCTCGGAATGCCACGGACCCCTGCGCGAAGATATCGAGGAGGAAATGGTCAAAATGGGACGCAAGGTGATCGCCTGCACCGCCTTCGCTCACGAACTCCGGGGCATTATCAAGAGCTATTATGGAGATGATTACGACTGCTGCCCGGCAAATACATGCGAAGCCGCGCTCTGGGTTACTTTCGACACCCTTGTCACTCCTCCCTTTTCCGGGCGCGGGGAAAACTACCGCTGCCGCTATATCGCTCCTTATGAACGCCACCTGCATCATCATGGGGGATACGGACGCCCCTTTCCCCCGAAATACAAGGACATCTTTGCCGATCGCGGCTGCACCTCCGGGGAACTCGGCTTCATCGGTAAAAGGCAGTATGATACCGATGCGGTCTATATTCCTCTGGAAGGAGCGCGATACGATGTACATGGCATCCGCCATGCAGTCTGCCCCCTCCTTCTGAATGTCGATCCGGCGAAATCCATGAAAATCATCGAGGAACACGCCCTGCGTCACGCCGAATTTCTCACAGGAATCGCCTCGCTCGGTTATACATCTCCGGGTTATGGTTACGGAGTCAAGGATCAGAACGGGACTCCTAAAATCCAGATGGGACTCGCCAAACTGGCGAAAAATTTCAATATCCCCTACATCATCGACAATGCCTGGGGAGTTCCTTTTGTTGGTAACGACATCAGGAAAAACGGGGCGGATATCATGGTCTATTCCATGGACAAGGCGTGCGGAAGCCCCACATCCGGTCTTGTTATAGGAAAGGAAGAGCCCATCACCCAGATTCGCCGATCCATGGGAACGCACGGCGTCCGCTCTGGCTCTACGGCGAGTTACGGCAAAGCCGCTTATGTTACGATGGATACGGGAAAGGAAGCCCTGAGCGGCATGATCGCCGCGCTTCGCGCCATTCTCAACAAACCGCAACTGATCACAAAACCTGTTGACGAGCTTTACAAGATCACAGTGGAGGAACTGAAAGCCCTTCCACTTTCCTTCAGAAACAAACTCGTGATCTCCAAAGATTACAACTCCGCAGCCGTGGAAATCAATTACGAGAAAACCTGGGATGGCAAGGGACTCGGCTATCCGATCTTCTCTATAGAAGACATGTATTCCGGTTCCAACATCCTGCAGGAAGGCATGAAACAGGTTGGCGTTTTCCCCACGATCATGTATGACGCCAATATCTTCCTCTCCCCCGGTTTGGGCACCCTCGATTCCAAAGGGCAACTGATCGAAAGCCGCACGCGGAAGATAATCAGGGCAATGGTAATGCTGATCGAAACCGTGGGCGAATATGCGGGAATATTTTAAAATCCCATAAGGACGCCTGAAATGCAGGAAAACATTTACAATCGCGTAATAGACGCCATCGATCTGGAGACGACCGTTTTATGCAGGAGCGAGGCGGAGGCAAAGGGCATCGGCATGGAACTCCTGAAGGCGCTCGGTTTTCAGGATGGGGACATCGTATCCGTGGATTTCACGGGAATGAGCGCGCGCCTTCGCCTCCGGGGAAATGTCTTCAAACCCGGCGACAAATACAACTGGGAAACCTGATGCGGATAAAGACCGCATCCAATGAATAATGAAAAATTGATCCGCCGGTAGCGGAATACAATTAAAAATGTAAAATTGTTGACATATTTTACAGTATTGATAATTTATCTTTTTTACTGAAAGTCTCAATCGCCAGGAGATATGGAGATCAGAATCATGTACGAGCCAGATTTTAACAGTAAAATGTTAAGAGATTTGTGCCGTCGAAATGACATATCCGAGCTATCTCTTTTCGGTTCTTATGCCCGTGGAGAGGAACGAGAGGACAGCGATATCGATCTCCTGGTCCGTTTCTCCAAACCCAAAAGCCTGTTGTCGGTTATTGCCATTCAGCGCCAGATTTCCGAAATACTGGGGCGACCTGTAGATTTGATAACCGAACCAGCCATCAGTCCTTATCTGCGGGATCGGATCATGAAAGAGCTCAGGATGGTTTACAATGCGTGAAGACAAGGTATATCTTCATCATATTCTGGATGCAATTAGAAAGATTGAAGAATACACTTCAGGGATGGAACAAGACGCCTTTTATGTTGGATCAATGATTCAGGACAGCGTCATAAGGCAAATCGAGATAATCGGCGAAGCCACAAAGCGCCTTTCATTCGAAACACGCGCATTGAATCCTGGCATTCCCTGGCAGGATATTGCAGGAATGCGCGACAAACTGATCCACAATTATTTCGGAGTAGATATCGAGGAAGTATGGCTCACCGTTCAGAACGATATCCCTATTTTAAAAAAGGAAATTAAGCTCATTCTTAATGAGATGAATAAAATTTGATTACTCCCTTTACAGATGTCAGATCGGATGAATGACGACTTCGTTCCCGGGACGCCTGGAGAGCGCATCGCTCTTGTATTCACTCGGGTGCACATCATTTTTCTTGGTGAAGAAAGGACAAAGGAAACGGGGTCAAACCCTATAAAAATCC
>JAFGFK010000440.1 GCA_016931135.1 Candidatus Sumerlaeota bacterium
GGCTCCACATTGAACCGGTTCGATTCTATAGTTATACCTTCTATGACGTCTTTCCGGAACATCTTGTAGCATGTTTCCATATCCGTCAGAGTTGAGTTGTAAAGGATGTTGGTGACCAAATTGAGAAAGATATTTCCCATCTTGTGCCAGAATAAAAACGCCCTTCCCGCTCCCTTGAAGCGCGAACCATACACCACGTCCGCATCGCCTTTCCGGATCGGCTCCAGAAGCCGGGGATACTCTTCAGGGTGGTATTCCAGATCCGCATCCTGGAAGATCACGTAATCGCCCGAGATATGCTGCAATCCTGTGGAAAGGGCTGCCCCCTTGCCTTTGTTTTTCCTGTGCAAGAAGACCTTGATATTTTCCTGTTTAGAAAGTTCCTGAAGGATGTCCCGGGTGCCGTCTTTCGATCCATCATCCACTATGATGATTTCCTTGGGAATCGGCACCGCTTGAACGCGCTCCACAATTTGCCGGATCGTGTTCTTCTCATTATAAACAGGCATGATAACAGAAAGAAGCAATGTTTTCCCTCTATAAAAGTTATTAATTCAAAAGGCAAAAGAACAATATAAGGCGAGGGGAGTAAAGTCAATAGAAGATATTAAAGGATAATTTTACCTATCTCTTGTTCCTATGATCATGGGTTGGAAAAATCTATTGTCCAGCCTGCGGACTTCGCAGAATCCCGCCTCGTTCATCAGCTCCATCAACCTTGCGATACTTACAGCATAATACGTCGAACGCATGACGCGCGATGCGCATTCCGTTCCCCCGCGATCCTCGATGAAATACATCGAGATATCGTAAAGTGGAGTGCGAGGGTCCCATACCTGCCAGATCATCCAGCGGATTCCTTTTTCCTCCCGAATGTTATAAGGTTTGATCTGCTGCTTTGAAAAGTCTTCCTTCTCATAATCACGAACGGTTATGATGCAACCGCCGCGCGGTTTGGCGCACTGGTAAAACTGCCTGAAGGCTGTGAGAATGTCTTCATCCGAAAGAAGGTGGGGGATGGAGTTGTCACAGGATATCACAAGATCGAACTGTCGGCGATGATGGTTGAATGCCTGGCGCATATCCGCAACGGAAAAATCCACCCTCAGATTTCTTAAGGCGCCCTCTCTCCTTGCCCGTTCGATCTCCTCAGGAGACAAGTCCGATGCAGCGACGTTATAACCAAGCCGGGCAAGCCCGAGAGCCTGTGTTCCAATGCCGCAGGAAACGTCGAGAATCGAGCGAATTGCTTCACCCCATGTTTCGCGGATGACAGAATCCAGCATGGCAGCCTGGCGCGCCAGGCTGCCCTCCCAATCCGGATAGATCAGGTGATAAAAAGGCGCAAGTCGCGCATAAAACTCATTGGTGTGTGTCATCATATCCGGCGTAGAATGCTCCTGTCTCCTTTTTCAATTTTCTTAGAAAATTGAATGTCCCCCCGCCCGGGCGACAATGAAACCGATTATCACCGAGGCGACAAGAACCGCCAGCATAGGTCCCCACAGCTTGCGATAGGCTTGCGTGATCCGGGTTTTGAAATATTCGTTCGTTACCACAAAGCATACATGCACCGGAGACATCATCATTCCGATGTATCCAAATCCGTATGCTATCACCACATAAGACATAACCTGTGAGGCGGATGGATTTTCGCCCACCAGAGACATCACGATCGGAAAACTCGCTCCCACAAATCCGTATGCCAAACCCGTAACGATTCCTGAAATGAAGGGCATGATCATGAGAACCAGAATACTGGGAATGTGGAGGTTGTCCAGATTCTCCCGGATAAGGTTTACGATCTTGTCTCCTCCGGGCGTCCTTGATTCGAGGGCGGTGGAAAAAACCTTCACCCCGATCACGACAACGAGAATCAGCCAGTTTTTCTTTGAACGCAGAACATCGAACCAGGTTTTTCGATCCGGTTTCTTCCATATCTGCAGCCAGATAAAAGCGCCGACAAGCGCCAGGATCATCGGTATGTATTTGGAATTCAATTTCTTTAAAACCGATCCCAGGATCAACCATAAAACAAGAAGGATTAAAATGGGCGATAAGGATTGAATGAGTTCCTTGTATTGCCTGTGCGATTTTTTTCCCTTTTGGGGTCCCAGTTTCAGGGGAAGCAGCAGAAAGAACACCCCGGATATCAGGGAAACAAAGGTAAAAGGGACATGAAGAAGCGCAATGGTTTTCAGGGAAAGTCCCGAAATCTCCGCAACAAGCAGCACCCCTGGATACAGGGGCAGCCAGTATTCCCACGAATGCCGGAACCAGTAATTGATGACGGTTTTTTGGAGCGGTTCCAGATGATTGTCCTCATCCGCAGCGTCCACCATGGGCGCCGATACCGCCGCGCCTCCCGGCATTGGAAGGATTCCGATCATGGCGGGAAGCATCGCCATCGCCATCCTTCGCGATGGAACAATGGACTTTACGCTGCTTATCATTTGCTGCATCATGCCGGTTCGCGTCATCAGAAGGGTCAACGCCAGAATCTGAAATACGACAATCAAAAGAAGCAGGCATTCTTTGTTGAATGCCCCATTGAAGACAATCTGGAGAGATTCCCCCAGTGCGTTACCGAACCAGAGCAGCATGGAAAAGGCGCACACGAGAAGCGATAATCCCAGGTGAAGCCCAAACCGGTTCAACGCCAATACAAAAGTAAAGGTGATAATGACCTTCAAAAGCGCTGGAGCGTTCAAGAACATTTTTTTATTCCATATTGCTGAATTGACAAATAAATGTCTGGAAATTATGTAATAGTCTATATAACCGTCAAGATGAAAGGCTGAAAATTATGGAGCCTGTTAATACGCCCAGAAATCATGAAAAAGTTCCGCCTCACAATCGGCTTTGGAATATCATCGTTCTTGTTTTTTCCATTACCCTCTTTTCCACTGCTTTTGTCCTTTCCCTGTTCCAGGAAAAAACCGATATCCAGGCGATATCATACGCCGTGTTATTCCGATCAATAGCCCTTTCTTTTTTCATGCTTTGCGCAGCTTTTGCCGTTGGCTCCAGGGAAATGCAATTCTTCGATAAATTGATCCGTTCACATCAAGCTGCAAATGGCGTTTCAGATTGGTCTTTCCGGTATCGAACTCGCTGCATCTTCTCCTTTGCCATCGGCTTGGGAACGCTTGGTTTCCTTGTATTGGGGCTGGGCTCCCTGCATCTTCTGAAAAAAGAAATTGTATGGCTTGTTTTTTCTCTCCTCTTTCTTTCCGGATTCCCTCACTTCCGCGCATTTTTCAGTAAACTGCGTTTTTGGCTCCGCTCCCTTTCTCAAGACAAAAAATGCGATTTATTCACAATTTCCGCCATTATCTTCCTGGCGTTCATCCTGGTTTTGTATTTTATCTGCGCCCTTCCCCTGCCCATTCAATACGATGTCCTGGAATATCACCTCGGTTCTCTGAGCCAATCCCTGAGAGAAGGATCGATCCAGCCGCAGCCCTGTGTCTTTTACAGTTATATGCCTTTCGGCGCAGAATCTCTTTTTGCAGCCGGATTGCTTCTCGATGGAAGGGGAGTCTATTTCATGCCGAAACTTCTGAACTGGGGATTCTGGCTCCTCTCCTTTATCGGAATATATATTTTCCTGGAATTGGCGGGTTTGAGTCGGAATCTGCGACTCCTCGGTTTGATCCTGTTCGCGCTCAATCGCCTCGCGTTCAGCGTGGCTCTGGACGCCTTCGTGGAACCGCTCCAGACCGTTTATGTCCTTTCCGCGCTTTGCTCCTGGACGCTCTCCTGGAAATTGAAAAAAGAAGGCTTTCTCTACTTCTCCTTTATCTTCTGGGGACTTGCCCTCGGGGTGAAATTGTCCATACTTGGAATTGGCATAATCCCATACATGGCTATCCTTGTTCCCGCGGGATTATTCATAATGAAATCCGGGGATGATGATACAAAAACGTTTTCCCTGAAAAACTGGATTCGAACCCTGGGTTGGGGCGCTGTCATCACAGGGGCAGTCTTCCTTCCCTGGATGATCCGGAATATTGTTCACGCGGGGAATCCCGTTTTTCCGTTTTTATCCGGCATTTTTCGCTGGGAAAGGTGGATGCCGGAACAGATGAACTATTATCTCCAGGTCAATAGAACCGCAGCGCCGTTTTCCCTCGGGAATCTTCAGATTCAGTTGATCAAATGGCGGGACATGAGCGCTTTAGTCTTTTTGCCGATCTTCCTGATCCCGATTTTATACAGGAAAGCGCCCTGGGCGCTTGCGCTTGCCGGTTTCGCGATCGCTGGATACCTTGTCCAGAACGCCTGGATAGAACCACCCGCGCGATTCCTCGTTCCCCTGATCCCCGTCTTCATCCTTTTAACCCTCCTTGTTTTGAAACGACTCATGGTTTTGACGCAATTCGGACGCCTTCTCCCCGCGCTCTATGTGATTCTGATGATCTTGATTTATCAACTCCATTTCGTCGAATTGTATAATTCAGGTTATTTGAAGGCGGCCCTCTTTTCCTTTCAACAGGATGATTTCTTACGCGAACAGCTCGGATGGTATAAGGAAGCAGCGGATTTTATCAATGAACAACTTCCGGAAAACGCCGGCATTCTCTCCCTGTATGAGGCGCGATCCTTGTATATCGAGAGGCGGGTGTTGACAAATACAGTGTTTGACAAAAGCCCCCTCCTCGATATGGCATCCAGGGTAAAAAATGCGGGCGAAATCAGGGCAGGATTAAGGGAACGGGGGATTACCCATGTCATGGTCAACGAGGTGGAACTCAATCGCCAGATTCATATATACGCCCCAAAAGAAAAAATAGCGGGAAATAAGAAGGAAGGGATGGAACTATCGGTAAGTCCCCTGCTTCAAGACCCCTATTCCAATCTCACGGCTTTTACCGATCTTTATGGCCCTTATCATTTTGATTCACGATTTCCGGAAAACAGGAAAAAGATAAGGGAATTCTTATCCCTTCTTCAGAAAGATATTATCTTTGAGCGTACCGATGAAAGGGGACTGCGCTTTTATATTTCCCCACTGGATAATAAATAAAGGGTATTGCTCTCGATGAACAATACCCTTTAACTTGAATATTATGAAAGGTTTATATTACGTGGTTCTATTCAGAATCTTGTCGATGAACGCATTGAAATCAGTTGAATCAATGGCGCCGCTGTCATCCATGTCGGCGTTATCTTTTTCAATCAGATCGAATCCGGAGCCATCCGGATCGTTCAATAAAGTAATCAAATCCGCCGCATCCACCTTGTTATCCAGGTTGGCGTCGCCTTTTTTCCCCGGAATAACGCGGAACGTATCCAGATAGCTGATCGTATCGGCGAAGTTACGGAATCCGTTCAGCGTCGTTACTGTGTCATCCCGGAAACCAAGTTCCTGATCGGGGGATTTGGTATTATCGATATAACAACGCCAAGTCTGGGCGGTATAATCCTGTCGGATGGAAATCTTATACCAGGTTCCCTCATCCAAAGTAGATACGTTTGTATCGATCCAACTGCCTTCTCCAGCGCCGTCGCCATCATAACATCGGATGCCATTGGTGGCGCTGAAGAAAACAATGGCGCTCGCTGGAAATCCTTGTTCGGCATCGGGGAATTGTGGTTCTGCGGTTGTTCCCGCCCCACGGAAATAGCCTTCCATCCAGATAATGGTGTCGGTAGGATCTGCGGCTAACTGCTTGTCGATCTGGCTGTTTGCTTCGAGTTCGACAGATTGTGAGCCGTCCATAGCTATGGTATCCGTGATTTTCGCGTCGCCTCCCGATGGCTCCACTGTCCAACCGCCCTGGCCGTTTAGACTGTTTCCCGCGACAAAACCCTGAGAAGCCTCAAAACCGGTTTGATAGGGAATGGAATCCTGAGCTGCTCCCCATGCATTGATGAGAATGAACGCAATGCAGAAAGAGAAAAGGAATTTTTTCATATTCGTTCTCCTTTTCTAAAAATATATCCCCATAATTGTTCATATAAATACATATAACTCTTTTTTTCTTATCCAAGGGTAAAAATGAATGCAAGCATTTTTTTAAATTTTTCATAGTTGACAGGAATTTATGGGAAGGGATAATTTCCCAGTTTTTCTGATATGGTTATGTTTTTCCTGACCATCAATTTTTTCAGTACATTTATAAGGATTTGTCATGTTAATATATGAACTGCCTCGTTTATGTAATGGCATTCTGACCGCCGGCAATGGGGCGCAAAAACCCCAAGACTTCAACCAGTTATTGTTCATCGGGATGTTTGTCATGATCGGGTTTTCCTTTTATCTGATCATCATGCGCCCCTATAAAAAAGAGCAATCGGAGAAAAAACGGCTTCTGGAGAACCTGAAAAAGGGAGACAAGGTCGTAACGATAGGAGGGATTCATGGCGTTGTCGTGGAGATCGAGGAAGCGGATAATTCCCTGGTTCTTGAAGTGGCGAAGAATGTCAGGATGAAATTTCTCAGAGGCGCTATTTCGACCGTAATCAAAGAATAACCCCCAAGATTGAAAGGAGAGGAAGTAAAGACCTATGTTCAGACAATTAAATTGGCGGCTTCTGCTGATTCTTTTGATCAGCGTGATATCCATTGTCATGGTGTTGCCAACAGCCCGGTATTTCACTTTTGTATCCACCACGCCCCACCCGGCAATCGGATCCGATGCGGAAAAGGCTTATGATGACCAGATCCAGAACCTGAAAGCCAGAAGCATCACGCCGGGACTGGACCTCCAGGGCGGCGTGGACATCCTTCTTTCCGTCGATCAGAATAAAACTGAAAACGACAACCTTGTCAAAATTGTGGATCAGCTCAAAAAAAGATTCCGTAAGGATTCCATCGACGCGACATTCGATGTGGACTCCCAAACCAATACCTTCCAATTCAGAATCCTCAATACCAAGGATTTTCGCCAGGCAAAGAACATCCTGGATGAATATAAGGGCGTATTTGAGGATTTTGATTCCGCCCCCCTTCAGGAAGGCGATGTCGTCAACCTTCGGCTATCCCCCAAAATCCTGGAACAATACTTTGAGTCTGCGATACAAGGTTCGGAAAAGGTTTTGAGAAATCGCGTCAATGAATTCGGCCTTACCCAGGCATTGATCGTTCGCCAGGGCGATACGCGCATCCGGGTTCAAATCCCCGGTGAAAAAGACCCGCAGAGGGTCATCCAGAACATGCTGAAACCCGCTCAGCTGGAGTTCCGCCTCGTATCAGATGAAAATGCCCAGAAAGCGCAGCAACTCGTGGAAACCAAAGAAGAAAACGGCAAGACGATTCAAACCGTAAAAACCGAAGAAGTCCCCCCTGGATATAAGATTTTCTTCGGAGAGGTTAATGAAAGAGACCCCCACCGTATCGGAATCAAGGTCTCCAAAACCATCCCTTACCTCCTCAAGGATGAAGTCCCGCTTACAGGCGCCACTCTGGAAGAAACTTATGTGGAAGTAGTCCAATCGGACCTGGAAAGCCCCATTCATATCAATCTGGTTTTCAATCGGGAAGGCGCCCGGAAATTCAAGGACATCACCGAGCAGAACCGGGGGAAGAACCTCGCTATTCTCCTCGATGGCGTGGTTTATACCGCACCGAGAATCAAGGATGTCATCCCTAACGGACGCTGCTATATCAGCGGTTCCTTCGATATGGAAGAGGCGCGTGAAATCAGCCAGGTTCTCAAAGCAGGCTCCATGCCGGCAAAACTCCAGGTGGAACACAAACAAGCCGTTGGCGCCACCCTCGGAACCGATACCATCAAAGCCAGCGTCAAGGCGCTTATCGTGGGAGGCGCCCTTGTCATCATTTTCATGATCCTTTATTACGGAACCGCCGGCGTCATTGCCGATATCGCCCTTATCATTAATGTCATCATGATTCTTGCCGTTTTATCTCTGGGAAAGGCAACCCTGACCCTTTCCGGCATCGGCGGCATACTCCTCACCATTGGTATGGCGGTGGACGCCAATGTTCTCATTTATGAACGCATCCGGGAGGAAATGAAGGAAGGAAAAGGGATCAAACTGGCAGTCAAACGCGGCTTCGAAAGGGCTTTTGTCGTTATCTGGGACTCGAACTTTACAACTCTTATAACAGCCCTGATTCTCCTTCAATTTGCCGTTGGATCTGTTAAGGGTTTTGCCTTGACAATGGCAATCGGACTCCTGGTCAACCTCTATACTGGTATGGGCGTAACTCATTGTTTCACTGATATGTGGGTTTCCTGGAAGAATAAAATCAATCTTGGATTCCTCCAGATTTTCCGGGATACGAAATTCGATTTCATGAAACTTCGAAAAGGCGCTTTGGTCATATCCGGCGCCTTTATCCTGATGAGCCTTTTTACTTTGATTGCCAATAAAGGACCTCATTACGCCGTTGATTTCGAAGGAGGCATCCTCACCCAGGTAAAATTCACCGATAAAGTTTCAGGCGAGGATATTCGGTCTTCCCTGATGAAAGCCGGCGCTCCCTTTGTATCCCTGCAAAGGGTTACGGGAAGCAATGAATTCATCCTGAAAATGAAGATGATCGACAATGATGGCGCAAAAACCGAGGATTTCATTTTAAATACCCTTAAAACCACGTTTGGCGAAGGTAAATTCGAGATTCGATCCACACAGAATGTCGGTAATGAAATCGGGGAGGAATTCCGCACCATTGCCGTTCGCTCCGTGCTTATCGCATCGCTTGCCATTTTGATCTATATCGGTTTCCGCTTCCAGTTCGTCTTTGGTATGGGCGCTGTCGCCGCCCTTATCCATGATATCTTGATTACCATCGGGATATTGACGATCCTGGGAAGGGAAATCAGCCTCGATGTCGTCAGCGCCCTCTTGATCATCCTGGGGTATTCCATCAATGACACCATCGTTATCTTTGACAGGATCAGGGAGAATATGCGCACCCAGTATGGCAAGAATTTCGGGGAAATCGCCAATCTTTCCATCAACCAGTCCCTGAACCGCACCACCCTGACAGCAGGAACAACGTTCATCCCCATGTTGATCATGTATCTCATCGGTGGAAAGGGACTCGTCGATTTTTCGTTCACGATCTGCATCGGTATCATTATCGGAACCTATTCTTCCAGTTTTGTCGCCACCCCGATCGTCTATGAGTGGATGAAAAGAAAAGGATTCAAAACCGCGGAAGAAACAACCAGAAAGACGCATTACCACACCGTGGAACCATTAAACGATGCCAGGTAAACATATAGCTGAAAGGTCATCATATTATCGAGTCATGAGGAGGAATCAAGATTGAAAGAATATCATAGCGACAAACTCAGGAATGTCTGTTTATCGGGACATACCAGCTCCGGAAAGACCTCGCTTGTGGAGGCGCTTTTATATTCCACGAAGATCATCGATCGGCTGGGAAGGGTGGATGATGGGAACACCGCCTCGGATTACGATAACGAGGAAATAAGCCGCAGGATTTCCATAAACGCCACTTTGATCCCCATTGAATTCAAGGATTGCAAGATCAATTTCATCGACCTTCCCGGGTATCGTGATTTTATCAGCGAAATCAAGGGATCCATCCGCGTTTCGGAAACGATGATTGTTCTCATGGACGCCACATCGGGAGTGGAAGTGGGAACGGAGTTTGCGCGGGAGTATTCCGATGAATACGGGCTTCCACGGGTATTTTTTATAAACAAAATGGACAAGGAACGCGCCAATTTTGCCAAAGTGGTTTCAGAAATAAAAGACGAACTCGGAATTCGCACCCTCTTATTGACTCTCCCCATTGGACAGGAAAAGGATTTCAAGGGCGTAATTGACCTGGTCAGGATGAAATTTGTCAAGGAAGAATCCGGCAAGCAGCAGATGGAACCGATTCCGGATGAACTGATGGGCGATGCCGAAGCCGCACACGCCGAACTGGTGGAGACTGCGGCGGAAGGCAATGATGAATTGACCATGAAATACCTGGATGGTCAGGCGTTGACATCCGAGGAAATCATCGAAGGATTGAAGCAGGGCTTCATGGGAAAACGTTTTTGCCCGGTATTCTGCGGTTCGGCTGCTATCGTTCAGGGCGTATTTCCCCTGTTGAATTTCCTTGTTCAGTGCGCCCCTTCTCCCGTGGAACGCTCCCCCTGGAAGGCTCGGAAACCAGGATCCGAGGAATATGTGGATATCAAATGCGACGAAAGTTTACCCACTTCCGCATTTGTGTATAAAACCGTTTCCGATCCGTACATGGGAAAACTCTCTTACATCCGCGTGATTTCCGGTTCCATCAAGTCGGATTCCAGCATTTATAACGTCAACAAAAACAAGAATGAAAAAACCACCCATGTTTATATGATAAGAGCCAAGAAACCGGAAAATGTACACCAGCTTCAAGCCGGGGATATAGGCGCGCTTGTCAAACTGGAATTTACGACAACCAACGATTCTCTCTGCGATTCCGCTAATCCCCTTGAGTTCGAGCCAACAGTTCTTCCTTCGCGAACATGTCATATGGCGATCAGCGTTCCCTCAAAGAGCGACGAGGAGAAAATCGGCCTTGCCATGCATAAACTCACGGAGCAGGATGAAACCCTGAATATTCATCGCGATCCGGAGATCAAGCAAACCATCGTCTCCGGTATGGGGGATATGCATCTCGATGTCGCCATCAGCCGGTTGAAAAGCATGGCTAATGTCACAATAAACCTGATAGATCCACGGGTTCCTTATCGCGAGACCATCACCAAAACCCATTCCGATGTGTACCGTCACAAGAAACAAACGGGGGGGCGCGGACAATTTGGCGAGGTATGGTTGAGGCTGGAACCCATGCAGGATCAGGAATTCGAGTTTCTATGGGAGGTGGTGGGGGGAAATATCCCCACCAAATACAAACCCTCCGTGGAAAAGGGAGTTATCGAAGCCATGGAAAACGGCGTCATCGCCGGTTACAAGGTTGTGAACGTGCGGGTGGCGTGCTTCGACGGCAAGTATCATTCCGTGGATTCCTCCGATATGGCTTTCAAGATAGCGGCTTCCATGGGTTTCAAGAATGTCTTCAAAGAAGCCAGGCCTATCATCCTGGAGCCCATCTTCAAGCTCAAGGTAACGGTTCCGGAAAATTACATGGGAGATGTCATGGGTGATCTTTCCGGCAAGAGAGGCAAAATCCTGGGGAATACTTCCAAGGGCAAAAAGATCACGATCGAAGCCCTTGTTCCCCAGGTTGAGATATTCTCCTATTCCCGGGATTTGCGTTCCATGACTCAAGGCCGTGGCGTGTTTTCCATGGAATTCTCCCATTATGAACCCACGCCCCCGAATCTCCAGGAAAAAATCATCGAAGAGGCAAAGCAGCGCAAAGAGGAAGAATCATAATCGGAAGACCGATGCCCCCCCGGGGCTGGTTTTCTTTTCTTTTGGCGCATGGATTTATCTTTGATGAAAAAAGAATCCCCCTGTCTTTATATTCTCGCAGGACCCACAGGCGTGGGGAAAACAAGTCTCGCATTTAGCCTTGCCTCCCGCCGGGATATGGAAATCATATCCGCTGATTCCATGCAGATTTACAGGCAGCTCTCCATTGGAACGGCGAAACCTTCTCCACAGGAGATGAATGGCGCGGCTTGTCATCTGATCGATATGGTGGATATCGATCAGAAATATGATCTGTCGCGTTTCATACGCGATGCGGATGAAGTCATCGCCCTACTGCACAGGAAGCAAAAAAGACCGCTTGTTGTGGGAGGCGCGGGGCTGTATATCAAGGGGCTCCTCGAAGGGGTGTTTGAAACGGAGTCTGTAAACAGGAATTTTCGGGAGGAACTTCATTCCAGGATTGAAGCGGGGGAACTCCCGCAATTATATTCTGAATTGATGCGGATCGATCCGGTTGCCGCTTCCCGCATAAAACCGGGAGACCGCCAGAGGATCGTTCGGGCGCTCGAGGTTTATCTTACAACAGGCACGCCCATCTCCGTTCATCAGGAAATGAGCCGCAGGAAAACCGCCCGGTATTCCCACTGTATGGTTGTGATCACGAGAGAAAGAAAGGAAATCTATCAGCGCATCGAACAACGGGTTGATGAAATGTTTGCCTCGGGTTTTGTCGGGGAGGTGGAGGGCATCCTGAAATCAGGATTTTCCAAAAACCTTCATCCTCTGAAGGCATTGGGATACCGGGAAGCGATCTGTTTCCTGGAGGGAACATGGAGCCTGGAAAGGGCAAAAGAGGAAATGAAAAAGGCGACCCGGCGATACGCAAAAAGACAGATTACGTGGTTTAAAGCCATGCCTCAGGCGATTTGGCTGAACATCTCCGGCATGGATCAGGATGACGCTCTGTCAAAAATTGAAGAAATCTTTTTCGGAGTTTCCTGATGTATTTCAAAGAGATAACCAGTTGCGTTTATCGATTCATGTAATGATGCGCCCTCCGGGGTCTGATTGCTCATTTTTTCGCTTGCAAACTGTTTCATGAAAGGTTTAAAGGATTTATTTCTTGTTGTTTCATTCACTTTGCTTTGTGGAGGTTTTTTTATGGCTAAGGCATCTCTGAATCTTCAGGACAGCTTTCTTAACCAGGTGCGTAAAGAGAATAGCGAAGTCAAGATTCTACTTTTGAACGGGCATGAGTTGACGGGTCTGGTGCGGGGTTTTGACAACTTTACCGTGGTATTGAGCGTCAAAGGGCAGCAGCATCTGATTTATAAACACGCCATTGCTCAGATCATCATTAAAAGAAGGACAGGAAAAGAAGATCTCCCGGAATCCGAAGCCCCAGCTCAGAAAAAAGCCTCCGGATTCAATACGATCGATGTCGCCGCTATCAAAATAGATGAATGATATATTCCTTTTGATTTGAGGGCGTAATCTCTCCGCGACGTTAAAGCGTTTTGTTTTCCTTGGGCGTCGTCGTTTCCAGTTCGACGTTGAAAATTTTTAATTTCCTCCACAGGGTTGTCGGATTGATGCCCAGAATGGCGGCCGCTTTTCGCTGGTTGCCCCCGGTTTGGGAAAGGATATGTTTGATATATTCCCTCTCCATTTCCGCAAGCGTCATGTTATCGTTTTCCGGCATATTCAATGTCTTCGCATAAAGGGCAAAATGGCTCTGATCCTCTTTCTTTGCCTTGAGGGAAAGCTTCTTGAGTTTGGCGAGCTCCTCCAGATATAAACTGCTGTTCGTTCCCATGACCACGGCGCGTTCGATGACGTTTTCCAGTTCCCGGATGTTCCCGGGCCAGTAATATTCCATGAGAACCGCCATATCTTCCTCGGACAATCCCTTGATATTCTGATTCTGATAAATATGAACCGACGCCTGGGGAGAGCGTCGATGATATTTTCTGAGAAAAAAATTCACGAGGAGAGGAATGTCTTCCGCACGCTCCCTCAAGGGGGGGATGAATATCGGCAGTACGTTGAGACGGTAATACAAATCCTCGCGGAAAAGTCCCTGGGCAATGAGCTCCTTCAAATTCCGGTTCGTGGCGGCAATGATGCGCACATCTACCTTGATGGTTTCATTTCCCCCTACGCGGTTGAATTCCTTTTCCTGGAGCATACGGAGCATCTTTACCTGCAGCTTGGGGCTCAGCTCTGCGATCTCATCCAGGAACAACGTCCCTTCGTTCGCCATCTCGAATCGTCCGATCTTCTGCGTATAAGCGCCCGTGAAGGAACCTTTCTCATGTCCGAATAGATCGCTTTCAAGGAGCGCCTCCGGAATCGCGGCGCAATTCACGATCACAAAGGATTTGTTTCGCCGAGAGGAATTGTAATAAATCGCCTTGGCGAGCAGCTCCTTCCCCGTTCCATTTTCTCCCATGATGAGCGCCGTCGAATCACACGATGCGGCAAGCCGGGCATGGCGCATCACCCGCAGCATTCCCTGGCTCTTCCCGATGATTCTCACGCTGGTTTCCGTTCCCGGGGATGATTCCGAACCGTCCCCCCTTGTCAA
>JAFGFK010000441.1 GCA_016931135.1 Candidatus Sumerlaeota bacterium
ATTCAGATATGTGGTTTATGTCAAATGTTTTATTTTAAAATTCCTAGATTTTTTTAACTAAGATAAAATATTGATAGTTATGCTTCCAGGTTTTTCTTTAAAAAATCCTGAACATTGACGGGCTTTCCCGTATGGGCGCTCTCGATAGCCGCGAATAACAGAGCCGCGCACTGAATGTTGTCATCAAGATTGGTGGGATGATCCGCCCTTGTTCCATTCAGCCAGTGGCAGAACATCTCGGCTAAAAGGAAATTTGTCCAGGCTTCCTGTTCCAGTAGAGGCAAATCCTGCGACATGAGCCTCCCCTGCCCGTCTCTTATCACGCGGAGATTGCGCTTGTCGAGTTCCAGGGTGGCGTTTTCGCATTCGGCGCGGAGGTAATCGTTTCCCCAGCAGTTGAGGGCGCTGGCATTGGCTTTTGCCCCCTCGTAAAAACACCGGACGCCGTTGGTCATCTCTAAGATAATAAGCCCTGTGCTGTCTCCGGCGTATTCCCCCCAGGGGGGATTCCATGTTTTGGCGTAAACAGTAGCAGCATCGGCGCCGGAAAGGGCGCGCAGGATGTCGAAGTGATGCACGGTTCCCTCCACGAGAAGCGGATCAGGTATCTCGTGCCGAAACTTGCCCCAGCTGGCGAACTTGCGGCAGTTGCAGGTAAAACGGTGCATAATATAATTAAGTCTGCCGTATTTACCGCTTTTGATTTCCGCTTCCAGGGACATTTTATCCTGATCGAACCTGTGGCTCATGGTAACCGCCATCTTGAGGTTAGCCGCTTTTACTTTCTTATAAATGCGGCAGCAGGCGGCCATGGTATCCGCAATGGGTTTTTCCGAGAGGATGTGGCAATTGTATTTTACTGCAATATCCACCATCTGTTCATGGAATGCGGGAGGCACGACAATAGTAATGAAATCAGGTTTGTTTTCAGAAACCGCCTTTTCCGCATCCGTATAGATTTTCGCATCCGGGAGACTCAGTGAATTTCTGGCAATGGGGAACGCGTCGGGATTGATATCCACGGCAGCGACAGCTTCCGCAAGTCCCAATTTTTTGAGGCGGGGCAGAAAGGCGTTGCACCACCACTGGCCAAATCCGCCAATGCCGATCTGAACATATCGCAATGGTTTATTCATAGGGGAAAATCCTCCGGAACGGATTTTGCAGGAACAGCATGTCCCTTGCTTTTTTCATCTGTGTGATGAAGATGCCCTATCATTCCCCCTGGCGGCGTTTCATCCTCGAACCAGAACGCCACCAGGTTTTCATACACCTCAGTAACATCATGTTCATCGCCTGCCCTGGTACAGACAATATCGCCCCTCTTCACGTAAAATTCCTTTCCTTCGGTCATGACCTTTGCCTTGCCTTCGAATACAAGCCAGTATTCATGGCAGTCGTGATAATGGCAATCGAAGCGTCCGCCATCTCTTGGCACGAAGAAAATGCCGGCGCTGGTGACCTTGCACCAATCGGGGCGATTGCCATCACCCAGGGCTTTTTCCGATGTTCTGATAACAGGCATAATTCCTATTCCTTCCTGATTATATAAAATGTATACACATTTGTCTTTACAGTAATATATACAGAGAAGGAGTCAAGAGGAAATCAATGAAAAATGAAAAATGAAAATTTTTAAATTTAAAATGAATGGGAGGAGAGAGATTTCATGGTAACTCGAATACTATTCTGGGCCATACCCAGACCGACCAATCATACTTGGAGTTTTGCAAGGGATCGACGCGCAGGGTAAGGGCGACTTTTTTTCCCGCCCAGTTTGTCAAATTGATTTTGTGGGGCGCTGGTTCAATTTTCTTTTGTTTATGAAACCATAATTCACGCCCATCCAGTAAAACAGAAAATCGCACGCCATCATCGCTTTCGTGCGTGAATGCCGTATCGAATTTCATAACCAGGTTCCGCCCCTGTTCGATGCCAGGGAGCGAAAGTGTGAAAACCGCATCGCTGCAACCGGTATCAGGCGGATGATGGAATATGCCCGGTCTATATCCAACCGCATCAAAGAAATGTTCGGGTCTCCAGGAGAGACAATTGGTCGGGATGACATCCGCCATTTTTTCCGCAAGGTCAAATACCATCAGGGCGGATTCTTCAACAGGAAACGAAATGCAGGATTGGGTAAAGGTGGTGGCATCCGTTTCGGGCAAGACCTCATCCCAGGAATTGATTCCTATGATTGGTTTGGCGAACGCGAACGCCTTTTCCCACCCCGCTGTTCCGGCTTCCCTGAATACATCATGGAGAAACAGCATCCTGCCTTTGCCTTTTTCATCCGGATTTTCCGTATCGCCTGCGTACATCCCCAGCCTCAAGCCAAACTCATGTTTCGAGGAGACGTGTCTGTAATACATGAACGCGTCAATTCCGGGTATATGAGAGACCTTGAAAAAGGCATAGGCAAAGGCTGCAGCTTGAATCTTTTCCCCTTCGGGAGCGCCATCCCAATGAAATCCCTGTTCGGAAAGGATCACCCGCCGCGGTTCGTTTTTATATAAAAATTGCTCCTGAGCAAGATAAGCCGCAAGTACTTCCAGGTTCTTGAAGGTAATCCTCGGAGAATCGAAACACAAAAGCGCGGTTTTATCCTCCCACACGCGCGGATCAAAGAGATCCTCAGGATAGGGATGAAAGGCGATATGCCAGGGGAAATCCCCCTCACGTTTTGAGAGGTCATTCAGGGCGTCAATAAATTCCTTTCCCCGAAATGACTCTTGAGAATTGCTGAAACGAATGTTCCAGTGATGCTCCAGGGATGCGTAAACGCGGAGTCTGGAATGAAATTTGTGAGCTGCCAGTTGTGTGATTCGCAGGACGCGATGATAGCGCTCCGTGAACTCCTCCACGGGCATCCTGCCAATGTTGTACCATGTATAGTGGGCGTTGACCTCATTTCCCACGATAAAACCGGTAACATGACCATATTTCGCATCTGGAAGGGAATACCGATTGGCAAGATATTCAATAATCCCGCGATAAAATAGTAAACCTTTCTCCTCATCGACATTGAAGGCGCCGAGATGAAACGGGGCGTTTTTCAGATCGGTCAAGGGATGAATCAGGGGATTATCTGGATCAGGAGCTGATGGAACTGCATTGAGAATAATCAGCGAAAGATTGATTCCGGCATCGGTGAAGGACTTCACCTTGCGATCCAGTTGTTCGATATA
>JAFGFK010000050.1 GCA_016931135.1 Candidatus Sumerlaeota bacterium
CACGGTCCAGTTTCCCCCTGCAGCGTGAAAATTCCTGTTATAATGCGCATGATCGGGAATAGCGGAAAGCATCAGGATGCGCGCGGCGGGAGTGAATTCCGGCGCTTCCTGGAGATGATAAAAAATATACGCCCAGTGAACAGAGCGGATGGCAGTCTCGAGCCCGCGCCACTGGGGCATGTTGGTTTTTTTACCTGGATAAGGACTTGTTACCACCCAATCCTTCACTTGTCGATCTATGAACCGGATGTATTCCGGATTTTTTTCCTTCATCCACTCCTGGCATAAGAGGCGGAAATGATAATGCCTGTTCAGGGAAAACGCCCACTCCCGGTCATTGCGCGGACCTTTGTCCGTCCAATCCCAGCCGCCTGTTTTGGAAAAAGGAACCTTTGCCTTGATGTCGTTCATTCGGAATTCATGATTCATGACTTCTGAAACGCTTAAAGAGATGGACATTTCAAAGAGAGGCGGATCTTTTTCTATCCAGGGTTTTGTCCGAGTCTCCTTATAATGTTTTAAAAGCCTCCGGCACGCCTCGGGAAAATCGGATTTGTCATAAGATTCCTTTACGGATTTCAAATCCTCCCTTTCGAGGTCCAGTTTTTCAAAAAGGATTTTCACGCGATCGGGATATTCGCGGCAGACGTCCTCGATAGTTGCCATTTCCCCTCCTTCTCCGAATAAAGGCGTCGCGCCGAACAATAACAAGGCAACCATGCTGATCGAATGGAAGAAAATATTCATAGATACCTTAATCCCTTTCCCGACAATTTGCGGTTTTTTCCGCATGTTATCAAATAGAATCACGATTTTTCGAGTTTTACGCGAAGTTTACTGAGTTGATGTATGATTTCCGGGGAGTTCTTTAATTCACTCAACGGCGTCAGATTATCGAATATATATTTCCAATCCAACTGTCCAAGTTGTCTGATTATAATTCCCTCAATATCCATCCAATCTTTGCTTCGCGAGGCGAACGCCTTCAACACAATAAGGTCTTCAGCTGAACAAGTGATAAGGTTTGCATCTTGAGCGAAGGAAAATGGAGTTGAGCGCTGGATAAGTTTTTGCTCAAAAGGAAGGGCGCCCAGGGAAATATCAATATCAATCCCATTGGAGGAGCGTAGCAAGAGAACCCTGTTTTTCAAAGCAAATTCCATGGCGTCTGGAATGCGACTTTGGAAACAACGGATCAAATCCTGAATGTAGGATTCCTCATTGCCGAAATCAGTAAGTAAAGTGGCGTCCACATCCTGGGTTACGCGAGGTTCTCCCCAACGAAGGACTGCCATGGCGCCAATAAGGCAGAAGGGCCAACCGCGTTCTTTGCAGAAAGTCTGTATTTCCACTGCAGCCTGGAGTTGTGGGATCATGAACGCATCTTCCTGAAGAGTTTTTGCATTTCAATCATTCCGCTGGAGTTTCTCGGGCGGCGAAAAAGGGCGCCTAATTCCAGCATTCCAAGAACCGCCACCCGCCTTTCTTCATAGTTGAATTCACGAAGATCCTTTCTGTGAATCTCTTCAAGAGCAACTTCCGCTCTTTTCCACGCCTTTACCCATTTCATCTGTTTTTCTTTTTCTGTTTCCATTATAAGAATTTTTCCTATTTTCCTTCTGTTCCCTCTTTAATAATATGACTAACATGCCAGAATTGGAATAGTTTTTTCAAGGACAATAAGGAGATTTTTTACTTGAAACGGGAAAGGGCTTTCAATTCTGAATGAGAGTTTTTCCTGATTTCATGAGTTCCTGTTTGATTATTTGTATATGATACCGTTGTGGCGCGTTAATTTTTTCGCGTCATTTCCGGCGTTTCGCGGTTAAAAATGATTGTAATAGCGTTTTATAATATTAAAAGCCAAATTCCGCCACCCATTACACATTATAAATTTTCTGATGGAATAGTGAAGGGGGGGCTTGGGATCATATTCATACGCGATTGCGCGGATCAACAAAATAAAAGGGATGGCGAAAATCGCGTTTATTTACTCTTTTTTACGTATTGCGCTTACATCATCATACGTTCACTCCAGAAAAATATATTCTCAAATGAATAAAATTTTAGTTGAAAGACGCATCCTGCGTCTATTACAAAAATTTTAAATAAAGGAGATTTATTGAATGTTGACAAAACTTGATCGTGAAATAGCAGAAGAATTTAAAAAAAGTCTGGAAAACAAATTTAATCTTATTGATATTAGGGTATATGGCTCACGCGCTCGGGGAGAGTTCTCCGAGGATTCTGATATGGATATTTTCATAGAGGTCGATCAAATTACGCCAGAAACAAGAAAATTAATATCAGAAATAGCATGGGAGGTTGGTTACAGACGCAATCGAATCATCTCAACATTTGTCGCAACCCCGCTACAGATCGAAGAAGGGCCGTTAGGCGCTCATCCTATAATTTTTCAGATTGAGCGAGAGGGCGTTCCTATATGAAAGAAAATCAAATTGACGCGCTATTAAAATACAGAATGAAGCAGGCAAAGGAAACCTTACAGGAAGCGAATATATTATACAACCAGAAATCCTTCCGAGGCGCAATAAATCGCGCATATTACGCTATATTTTATTCTGTTCTGGCAATACTAACTATTAAAGGATTGGGATCATCCAAACACAGCGGAGTCATCAGTTTATTTGATAAAGAATTCATTAAAACAGGGATTTTACCTTTAGAATTATCTCGTATTTTAAGAATGTCATTTGAACGCAGGCAATCGTATGATTATGGGGAATTGATTCAAATTGACGAGGATTCTGCTAGGGAGGCATTGTTAGACGCTGATAAATTCATAAATGAAATTATATCGCGACTCCAAAAGATGGGGCGTTTTGAATTTTAAGTCTTTGGCGTTGACTCACTTAGAGAATCTTATAAGGGAAATTTCGATATCTCTTTTTGTAAGGTTTATACTGAATCCGTTTTTTACGCATAGACTTGGAGTTTTAATATGGGTTATACTTTAATAACAACTACAAATGAGTTGAAATTAGACCATGAAAGGACTTGCGATAATTGTGGAAAGCAATTTAGGGTTGTTTTCCGAATATTTGGCAAAGGCGCCTCCTCTTATCGACACTCAATTTTATTATCGTTATTAGGATCAGATAATTCGAGAAAATCAGCCAGTATAGCGGAGACGGATGCATTGATTGATTCATTTTCGCAAATTCAAAAAAAACCATGCTATCACAGATGTACTCACTGTGGATTTTATAGTAAAAACGATATGGAAATGATTCGAGTGAAGCTAAGAAAATCTCGGAAAATTTGGCATGGACCATTTTCTTTATTAGGGCGAATTGCCTTATTATCTGGAACTGTTACCTGGTGGGCATTTTTTTTAATTTTTATAACTTTTTCACAGAAATATGTTAAATTTAAATATATCTTTTTGTTGTTTTTATCAGCATTTATAATTTCAATTGGTTGGTATTTCTATAATAAACATATTAAATATTTAAACAAGAATAAAATTGAATCCTTATTACGGAATATCAATAATCCTGAAATTATTGAAAAATGGTTATCGAATTGGAAGAAGAATTCCAACAATTTACTTTTACCATTTTTAACACACCGACGTTCAGATAATGATTTGAATATATTCAATCGCCAAATGGCTTATTCCAAACTTTATAAACTTCAACATAAATTCGATCCATAGTCCACCCGAAGTCATCTCGAGAAATAGCGGATCAAAAGAGCCAACCTGCTTAAACGCTATAGCGAAATGCGCCCTGATTGTATCGAAATTCATTGATTTCCCGTTTTTTTATTATTAAATGAATTCGAACATATCATCTGTTTGAAAATAAGAAAGGGAGGAAAACATGAAGGCGCTGGAAATAAAGCCTTTCGAGAAATGCAGATGGGACATTGTTTCCCTGGGCGAGGTAATGCTGAGGCTCGATCCGGGAGACTTTCGGATACGAACGACGCGCTCTTTCCAGGTTTGGGAGGGGGGCGGGGAATACAACGTGGCGCGGGGGCTTCGCAAATGCTTCGGCTTGCGCGCCGCGCTTGTGAGCGCTTTTGCGGATAATGACGTGGGAAGGCTGCTCGAGGACTTGATCCTTCAGGGCGGAGTGGATATGTCTCACGTGAAATGGGCGAAATTCGATGGGGTGGGAAGGCGCGTTCGCAACGGACTCAATTTCACGGAGCGTGGTTTCGGCGTACGCGCCGCAAAGGGGGTTTCCGATCGCGGGCATACGGCGGTTTCACAATTGAAGCCCGGCGACATCGACTGGAAGAAAATCTTCGCGGTAGAAGGAGCGCGCTGGTTCCACTGCGGCGGCATCTTCACCGCGCTTTCTGAAACAACCGTCGATGTAGTCCGCGAGGCGATGTCAATCGCAAAAGAAAATGGAACAATTATTTCTTATGACCTCAATTATCGCCCTTCATTATGGAAGGACATCGGGGGACAGGAAAAGGCGCGTGAAGTCAATAAAGGCATCGCGCCGCTCGTTGACGTGATGCTCGGTAATGAAGAGGATTTCAGCGCCGCGCTCGGTTTTGACGTTCCGGGAATGGATGAAGATTTCTCCAAACTTGATCCCGGAAAATTCAAAGTTATGATCGAAAAAGTCATCGGGGCGTATCCCAATTTCAAGGCCGTAGCCACCACGCTCCGAAACGCAAAGACCGCAACCATAAACGACTGGGGGGCAATCCTTTATTATAAGGGCGAATTTTTCGAGGCAATCCAGAGAACGGATCTGGAGATTCTCGATCGGGTTGGAGGCGGCGACAGCTTTGCGTCGGGATTGATATACGGTTTCCTTTCTGGAAAATCTCCGGAGGAGTGCGTGAATTACGGCGCTGCGCACGGCGCGCTTGCCATGACCACGCCGGGAGACACTTCCATGGCAACGCTCGAAGATGTGGAGCGGGTAATGAAGGGCGGCAGCGCCCGCGTGGCAAGATAAATCAAAACACTCTCAGGAGGTTGGATAATGGATATCATAAAACGCATAGAAGAGGCGAAGATCATTCCGATCATTGTTCCGGAAAATGCCGAAGACGTCATTCCTGTTTGCCAGGCGCTTCAAGTTGGAGGGCTTATGGTTGCGGAGATTACATTCCGCACGCCATCGGTTAGAGAAGCCCTCGGTTTGATGAAGAAGAATTTTCCGGATTTTATACTTGGCGCGGGAACCATCACGGAAATGGAGGAGCTGGAAAGCTGCATCCAGCTCGGGGCGCAATTCGCCGTTTCACCGGGATTGAATCCCGATATTGTCAAGCGCGCCCAGGAATTGGGCTTTCCCTTTTTCCCCGGAGTATGCACTCCCACTGAAGTGGATACAGCCCTGCGGCTGGGATGCAAGGTTTTGAAATTCTTTCCATCAGACGTGATGGGGGGAACAAAGGCGATCAAGGCGCTGTATGGACCTTTCAAGCACAAGGGCGTGAAATTCATCCCCACCGGTGGAATCAACGAGAAGAATCTGAAGGAACATCTTGCTACCCCGGGAGTAATAGCGATCGGCGGCAGCTGGCTTGTAAGCAAAACCATACTCCAGGAAAAATCGTGGGATCAAATCACGCAAAAGACCAGAGAATCCCTTGCCATCATTTCTGTTTTATGATATAATCCCCAAATAAACGGGAGAGGCAGGATGTCTGATTTTCGTTTTTACTTCATGGGAATTCTGTTTATGTTTTCCATAATTTTATCCTGTTTTGCTTCGAATGGGGAATAATACGCAGCTAAAAATCCCGCAAAATCCTGCGTTGTCGCCATTTTGAAAGAGCCGGGTTTTCCCCGTTATTTTTCGGGTAATGTCTCCCCGGAAGATATGGCGTTTCTGTATAAAGAGAACCTGAAAAAATAA
This sequence comes from Candidatus Sumerlaeota bacterium, assembly GCA_016931135.1. GTDB lineage: Bacteria > Sumerlaeota > Sumerlaeia > MWCT01 > MWCT01 > JAFGFK01. The sequence goes on from JAFGFK010000050.1 coordinate 5,856, forward strand.
TTATTTCGGCTTGAATTGTATCCATTTTATCTCCCCGGGCTTGAGCTCCACAGTCGCCGGTTTGTATTCGCTTCCAACTGGTCTGACCGTATATTTTCCCTCCGGCAGATCCTTGAAAATAAACACGCCGTCGGAACCTGTGTTATACGACATCTGGATTGGAACGCTCATGCCGATGCTGGAAAGGTTCACGATTTTATCCGGAACACCCTGGGGGGGATCCTGTTTATCCAGCACCTTTCCGCGAATCCTGCCGCTTGCCTTGAGCAAAAGCTCGCCTGCATCCGTGACCTCGCCATCTTTTACCTCGCATTCTGAGAGAAGTTCCGGATAACCGGTTTTTTCAACCTTGATGGCGTATTTCCCCGGGGCAAGCCCTTCATAAAGAAAAACGCCATCCTTTCCCGTGTAGGAAACCTCCCCCTTTCCCGAACCCGGATTCTTCGGTAAAAGCGACGTCAGGATGCAGGTGATCTTCGCTCCATTCACGGGCGCCTTGTTGATATTGTAAAGAACCATTCCGAATATCGCTCCGCCCTTTCCGATCAGGAATTCCGCGTGAGGAGGCTCGCCCTCCTTTGGGATCGTAACGGGGGGAGACATTGTCGTAACATATCCCGCCGCTTCGATATAAAAACGATACTGCCTTCCCCGGATCAGTTCCTCGATAAAAAACTCCCCTTCCGGATTCGTGAACGTTCCGTAGATTTTCCCTCCGGATTCCGCGCGCAGCCTGTAACTCGTTACCGGTTCCCCTGTTTCCGAATCCACAACGCGTCCATAAAGCGTCGTGTAATCCTTTTCCACGAGGATCAACACCACATTCTCACTGTTCTGTTCCACCTGTACCGCCTTGCTCGCCAAATCTCCCTTTTCAGCCCTTACCCGATATTTCCCTTTGACAATTCCCTCGATGCGAAAAACGCCGTCAGGTTCCGATGCGCCTTTATAGACGCGGTTCACATTGGTGACATGTCTCGCCGTGATCTTCGCTCCCACTACGGGATCGCCCGATTCATCCCGCACGAATCCCCTGATAAAATTCGACGCGGCAAGAATTATAGTGACCTCTTCGCTCTCTCCTCCTTCCGGCACGCGCACAATATGAGTTTTGGAGGGTGAATATCCATCCGCCGTTGCGGTAAGGTTGAACTCTCCCGCAGGCGCCTGTTCCATGACAAACCTTCCCTCCGCATCGGTGAACGCCTCCCTGGGGCCAAAGGAGCGCCGCCGCGTTCCGGCGCTTGCCGCAGGAGCGCTTCCCCGCACCCGCGCACCGGAAACAGGCTCCCGATCCGGATCAACCACCACTCCCCTTACAGCGCCGCCCTTGCCCAGCTCGATCACGATATTTTCAACAGGTCTATCGCTCACGGCGATCGGATTCGTGGATTCCTCCGCATACTCGGGATGAGAAGCCCGTATCGTGAGCCTGGTGTGATTCTGCACATAACCGGAAAAGACGCCGGATGAATCGGTTGTCATGGGTTTTGCGCGCCTTCCCAGTATCCGCGCCTCGGTTACAAATCTCACAGTTGCCCTGGAAATGGGACTTTGATCCGATTCCGCAACGACTTTACCGGAAACCCGAACGCCGCGGCTCATGGTTAGATCGACATTTTTCAACTCCGCCTGATCTTCGGGGAGCTCGAGACTTTTGGGGCTGTTCGCTCCCGAATCCCCTACATGAAAAAAGCCATCCAACTCCCCAAAGATGAAAACGTTTCTCGAAAATATTCCGGATATCTGGTAAAAGCCATCCTGATCCGATATTTCATAAATTCCCTCTTCCTCCAGGTTTGCCCGCACGCTTACCTCTACCCCTGGAACGACCTTCATCCCCTTTTCCTCATAAACATGACCGGAAATTGTATATCCGCTGAATAACTTCAGAATTACATCGCTTTTTTCCTTCTGTTTCATAAGATCGATCGGATCATACGGCAAGGATTGCATCCCGTCTTTTTCCGCATCGATCTCGTAAATCCCTGGGATCAATCCGGTGAAACGAAAATCTCCCAGGTTTCCCGTTTTAAGAACGATGCCCCCAGGGGTAAAGGGCGCACTGCGAACCTTGACGTTTGCCTCGCCCGCAGCTTCTCCAGAGCTGAAATAAAATACGTTTCCCGAAATTACGCATCCTTCTCCCTTTTCCATGATGATCTCCACATTCTCCGAGGGAGAAGGCGCATCCCGCTTCAATGCCGGAGAATAGCCCTCCTTAAACGCTGCGAGGGTATAAAGCCCGGGATACAAACCAACCAGTAAAAATTCTCCTGATTCATCCGTGAGAACAGAGAGCGCGGAAGGGGCTATCTGCTTTTCCATCACGCCGATCCGTTCTTCCCCTCCCGCTTGCTGATAAAAAGGAGAAACCTTTGCGTCCTTGATGGGATTTCCCTCCGTATCCTTCACCACGCCCTCGATGCTCATCCCGGGGGATAAAACAAAGTCGATCCGGATTTCTCTTTTTGTTCCCGCCTTTTTCCAGAATGCCGGGCTCTGCTTCATGGCGTAACCTTTGGCGCCGGCGTAAACCATGTAATCCATTCCGCCGGGAATCATGATCTGATAATCGCCGTTATCATCCGAACCGGCAATCCCCTTTTCTTCTCCCAGTATCCGATCTTCAAGATTTTCGATGACAACCGCGCGCAGTTCCGCCCCTGCAAGAGGAACGCCATTATCCTTTTTTACAACGCCGAATATGCGCAGCGCTCCCGCCGTGCCCGATGTGGTTTCATCAGAGGTGATTTCTCCAGCCTCTCTGGATGTGGTGGAAACGTCTTGAAGATCAAGAACGGATTTTGCGATAACATCCGAAACCTTTTGGGAATCTTCTTCGGAAACAGCCGGAGCGATTGGGGATGAGGAGAGGGGTTGGGGCGTTTCTTTTTTTCCTGGAGAGCCGCTTTCCAGCGACGCCTCACGTTCCTGGTTTGAGACCACAAATATCAAAACAACTATCAATATCGCAAGCGCGGGAAATATCCAGAATTTTTTATTCATGCAGGAAACCTCATAAAAACGAAGGCTGCGCGTTTCAGTCTTTACAAAAAGGCAAGTTTACTTTTATAACCTGGCGCGCAGGCGCGTCAATTATTGTTTTACCCTGAAAAGTCAATTCCCTTGACTTTTCCTCATGAAAAGAAAAGAAATCTTTTTATCTTTATCATTTATCAGTATTTACTCTCAATTTACCGAAAGGAATTTTTTACATGTTAAGAGAAGCCATTGACAAACTCTCGGAACTCCGGGAGAGAACGCTTGAAAACAGGAGGTATCTTTGACTCCGAGTCCCTGGAAAAGGAACTTGCCCAACTCGAGGAAAAATCAAGCTCGGCGGATTTCTGGAACAGCCAGGAAGCCGCTCAGAAAACCCTCCGCAGAATCAAACAGATATCCGGTCTGATCTCTCCCTGGAACTCACTCCTGAAAGAAACCAGCGAAAACCTGGAACTCGCAGAACTCCTCGAAGCGGAAAACACCTCCGAGGAACGCACCGAGGTTAAAGAACTCTCCCGCCTCGCTGATGAATTGACGCAGAAACTGGAACAACTCGAACTCCAATCCATGCTCTCCGAGGAATATGACAGCAATAATTGCTATCTGTATATCCATCCTGGAGCAGGCGGAACGGAATCCTGCGACTGGGCGCAAATGCTCCTCCGCATGTACGCCCGATGGGCGGAAATCCGGGGATTCAAGGTAACCGAGGAGGATATCCAGCCCGGCGACGAGGCAGGCGTCAAAAGCGCCACGCTCTATATCGAAGGCGAATACGCCTATGGATACCTCAAGGCGGAAAACGGCGTTCATCGCCTGGTGCGCATCTCCCCCTTTGACGCCAACAAACGACGCCACACCTCCTTTGCCTCCGTTTTCTCCTCCCCCGAGGTGGATGAAGACATCGAACTGGAAATCAAGGAAAGCGACCTGAGAATCGACCGCTACCGATCAACAGGATGTGGAGGACAGGGCGTCAATACAACGGATTCCGCCATTCGCATCACGCACCTCCCCACGCGCACCGTGGTGACATGCCAGAACGAACGAAGCCAATTGAAAAACCTGGCATCTGCCATGAAGGTGCTTCGCTCCCGCCTTTACCAGATGAAGCTCGATGAACGGGAAAAAGAGATGGCTTCCATCGAAGCGGGAAAAAGGGAAATCGCCTGGGGCAGCCAGATACGCTCCTATGTGTTTCAACCCTACACCATGGTGAAAGACCACCGCACGGATTACGAAACCGGAAATATACAGGCAATGATGAACGGCGAACTCCTTGACGATTTCATCGATGCCTGGCTAAAATCCCGGATGAAAACCGCCAAAAAAGGATGAAAAAATGAACCTATCTCTTCCCTACGACAACCTTACCCTCTCCCTTGAAACACCGAATAACACAGCCGTGTATGCAACGTCTTTTCTCAAGCCCCCAAAATCTTCTGAAACCACTGTGCTCGATGCCCTGAATCATCCCCATGATTCCCCTTCTCTCGCCCTGTGCCTCAAGAATCGTAGAAAGGGAAAAGTCGTCATTGTGGTTTCGGACATCACCCGCCCCATCCCTTATTCTAAATTTCTTATGGCAATCCTTTCCGAAATCGATTCCGCCGGAGTGGATAAGGATGAAATTCGCATCCTCATCGCAACCGGAATGCACAGGAAAAGCACAAGCGAGGAACGCGATTACATGTTCGGCGCGGAAATCAACAAACAATACCGGATCATAGATCATGTTGCAGAATGCGAGGAAGACCTCATCACGCTTCCCGGGAAGAGCTGGTCCGGGAACAAGGTGCGGCTGAATCGTCATTTTGTTGATGCGGGATTCCGCATGGTTACAGGACTTGTGGAGCCACATTTCATGGCTGGATTTTCCGGGGGGAGAAAATCGGTATGCCCCGGGCTTTCCTCGCTGGAAACCCTGCAGAAATTCCACGGATACGAATTTCTTTCCCACCCGCTTGCGAAAAACGGCTCGCTCGAAGGGAACCCATGCCACGAGGAAGCGGTTTCCATGGCGCGACTCTGCGGCGTCGATTTCACCCTCAACGTGGTTTTGAACAAGAAACGCGAGGTGGTGAAGGCGTTTGCCGGCGAGATCGAGTCCTCTCACATCGCTGCGTGCGAATTCGTAAAACAATACGCCTGCCCCCAGGTGAAAAAGGAATGCGACGTGGTCATTACATCCAGCGGGGGTTATCCCCTCGATGCCACATTCTATCAATGCGTGAAGGGACTGGTATCATGCCTGCCAACAGTAAAAAAAGGCGGAACCATCATTTCCATTGGAGGATGCCGCGAGGGAATAGGAAGTTCGGAGTATAAAGAGATGATGTTCC
>JAFGFK010000442.1 GCA_016931135.1 Candidatus Sumerlaeota bacterium
ACATCGTATTTGCCGTTTCCATCGAAATCGATGAAGATCGGCGCCGTTATGGCAAATGCCCTCACGCCGCCCTGCTGATAGGGATGGGGCGGTACGACAGGAGACAAATCCCCTCCTTCACTCGTGCACGCCACCTCGATGGTGATGATGGAATCCTTTGTTATCGAAATCTCGAAATCCTCGGAACCCTTTGGCGTTCTACCACTGGGAAATCGCATCACTTCTTTGGAGGGGGGCTGAATAATCCGCCTGAAAAAGACGCCATCCATGTTCAGATCGATATAGGATGTCGGCGCCCAGGGGGGCGCCATGATTTCCAAATGACAATCCGCCCTTCCATCCGTATCCGTGATCAGAGATCCGGTCGGTTGTCCGTTTATCGTAAATTTGATAATCGGTCCGTTTGTGATGATGTATCTTCCCTTCCGTACGGAATCCAGGATTTCCGATTCGTTTATCTGGGAGGGATCGTCCGTGTTGGAAGCGATGTAAACCCTGGGATACCCCAACTCCTCCCCCCACCCCAGAACGCTTTTGGATCCGCCGAAGGGTTTGATCTTGTCATATCCCGCAAACCAGGTATGAAAAAGCAAGTTCAGGGAATCCCGTATAATGCCTTGTCTTTTTCCATCCCATATATCGAGGAGGTCGAAATCATAGGAAAAATCGCTATCTTCGATAACAGGTTTTTTGTCCTTGTGATACTCGTAATGGGTAAAGTATCCTTCCAGGGGGAAAATGGCGCGATCCACCTGGATCAGGGAATCAGGATATTTGGAGCGTAAAACGGACATCAGTTGGGAGGGATTACCGGCTTCCAGTTCCTTGTGATCCTTTGCGGCGGATAAATCCTTTTGACCCAGGGGCCAAACGAGTATATTCCCCAGATTTTTTTCTCCCATGAACTCGAGCCGTTTTCCAACGCCGGTTTTGACAAATTTCTGAAGCCCTTTTGCAGCAACGGCGCCGGAGAGATCGGTTGCCTGATTCGTATCGCCGGATACAAGGTATTCCACGCCTTCCGCTGCCGCCGCGACGACTCTCTCCTCGGGAGTTATATAACAGTTGTAAGAGTTATTGGTTTTTATCCCGACATCGGCGCTGACGTATCCGGGAACGTCAATGATATGTTTCAGCTCCGCATTGATGACATTCTCCCTGGTATAATAGATAAAAATTTCCTGTTCACAGGCATCATATTCCATGCCTCTGGAGAATATAACCTTGTAATGGCCTGTGGGCGCCTCGATGGTTTCATCGCCCGTTGCGGAATAATAAACATTGCGCGAGAAAAATCCCAGGGGTCCTCGATCAAAAGGGACTGTTGGCGGAATATTAATGAAAGTCAACTTGCAGGGTAATAACTCTTTTGTATCCTTATCCCTGCAGGTAAATTTCAATTTACTGGTTGGGGAAGCCTTGAGCTCGATTGCGTATGATTCTCCATCTTTTACCGGGAAACTGTATCGAACCTGTTCGGATTTTCTGGCATAAGCCTTGGAACTGATGAAATAAGTCCCCTCGGGAAGCGTTACTTCGAAATTTCCATTGGCATCGGTGAAGGCGCGGGTATAAGGGAAAGACTTGACGATGTCCTCACCGAGCCGTGAAATGATAAAACGCGCCTCGACATCGGAAATAGGCTTTTTACTATCCGCATCAATCACCCTTCCGGTAACGAATCCAAACTTCTTTTCCCTCATCTCATAGGCAAAATCGGTGATTTTCGCGAAATTCTTATCCGAAACAACCAGGTAACGCGTATAAGACGCCTTCTCGCCCGGTTTGATATCCGCCGTTTTATAGTAAACGCGGGATAACCGTTCCGTAAATTCGCCCTTGATCGGTCCCGCCTTTTGCGTGATTCCCATACTGAAATTATCCATGACCCCCCCGTACCAGTCCAAATTCTCCAGATTCTTGACTTCTTTTCTCGATATGACGCCTTCTTTCCCTATATAACTCATGCATCCACCCCATTCCGCTATATCTCCCAGAAGCGCGCCGGAAAGGGTCTGAGTCGTAAGATTCGTGATACTTGTCGTCATCTCTACTACAGGTTTTCCAGGTTTGAGCAGATACTCGGTTGTAATGGCGTAAGATCGCACTCCTGGATCCGAACGCCCCGATACAATTATCGCAGCGCCATTATCCGGATATCCCGTGGATTTGATTTCAATATTGTGATATGTGTAATTAGGGGGAAACGCCTGGTTGATATTCGCATAAACGCCCCGGATATAATCGTATAAATACCCCTTGAGGCATACGTCCATGATATGCCCTCCCCCCTTGACGCCGTAAAACGAATTTCCCGGGGCGCCGATAATCACCCTGATCACCTCATTTTCGAGGAGATAATCCCCCAGGGAACCGGAAGCCCAGGCGCCGTAAGTCAATAGTTCCCTGTTATCGATCTTCTGCGCCCTGACTGCGCCGGATGCCAGGGCGGGATTTTCCGGGGAGGGAGGTTCGGGCGTCACATCGGCAACAGCAGTCTTTACCACAGGCGTCGTTTCCGCCGAAGCCGTGGGAATCTCGTTTGCCTTAGGCTTCGGGGGCGTCGTTTCAGAAGAAACGGATACAGGCGCGGGAACCGGCGATTCTTCCCTGATCCGGCATCCCGAAAAACCGACGATTAGAAGGATGATGACAATAGCGGATAAACATCTTCCGGGTAACAAATGACGTTTGAACATGTTTTATTAGAGCCTCCTCAAAAATAAAAAATCGGACTTCAGGTATATGAAATCAGAATAATAATCTTCCCGTACGTGCCTTTTATGTTCCCTGTTGTCAATGGTTTTGTATATTTGCGCCTTTGCCCGGGCGCATCTTGACACCGTTACCAAAACATCCCGAAATCGGGGGTCAAACCCTATAAAAATCCAAATTGTTCCACATAAAAATACGCATATTGCCAACAAAATCCCCTGGAAAAGTCTAAACTTACACTCGCGCATTGGATTTTTATAGAGTATGACCCCATATATCCTGGTAAGACGCCCAGTACCCTTCGGAATAATTCTGCACCGCATTTTCCCTGCGAAGTCTTTGATTTTCCTGGTGGTTTTCATAAGCGTCTCCCGCAAGGGCGCCGACAAGTCCCCCTACAAGGGAACCCACTATAGCGCCTTTTCCCGATCCATGATGGGTGTTATGCCCGATGATGGCGCCAGCGCCTGCGCCAACCGCCGCGCCTCCGAAAGCCCCTTTCTGCGTTGTCGTGCAGCCAAAACTGAATAGGAGAAGGAAAATCAACCCGATTATTATCAATATCTTCATCCTTGCGCCTCCTTGAGAAACACCGAATAAATAAAGAGAGAGCACAAATCATACCAGAAAAATCCGGCTATTTTGAGGGATTTTTGATGATTTTCAGGGTATAAATGTCAAATTATCGGAAGATATGTCCATAAATCGAGCTATATCCGGAAAAAATTTGCCACCCTTTTAACGTAAAAAGCGACAAAATTTCGCACCAGCCAATGAATTCATGATAAATCAGGCGCATTGGGAGGACTCATGTATGAATTCAATCAATAATCAGGAAAAAATAAAACCACGAAGAGAAAATAAGTTATTCTTATAGTTAATTCGTGGAGATTATCCTGAAAATTTGTGGTAGATTAAATAAAATCCACAAAAATCAAGAAGACCCTGATCAAAATCACAGAGAGTCTTTAATATACCCTGATAAAAGTAAAAAATCGATTTTCTTTGTGGTGACATTACAGAAAATTTCCTGTTTCATTTCAGAAGTTTTTTTTATTGAACCACTAATTTTCGGGATAATCTACACGAATGAGAGGTTTCTTTTTAATGATAGAATTGCGACATCCTTCCTTTATGGCGCATCGGGATGGGCGTAATAAAACCTGTTGACTTTACAGGGATTCACCTTACCTATAATAAAACATTATTCGGGGAGAAAAGATTTTGGGAAGCGTGGTTATAAAATGAATGAACTCGTTTCAATCAAAGAAGGAAATATCCTCATGGGCTCATTATTTAATGAACCGATGAGAATAGAAACTATCCAGACAACAAGCGATGGGAAATTCACTTTGGGTCTTGTGGGCGTTCAATCGGAACGCTATCGAAAAGTATCGCTATCAAATAATGACCTGCAAAATGTTCAAATTCTGGGTACTGATTATAAATATAATGGGAAAAGCAATCTACTGCGTCTCGGTTTACAAGCTTACGCCCTGGGGGAAATTCTCAGGGATAATTCCGACCACATCCTTCTTTTAACCGCCACCCCACACAAAGGCGATCCGGCTAATTTTACCCTTTTTCTTCAACTTCTCGATTCAGACGTTTATGCGGATGTCCGCTCAATCAGGGAAGCCATGCAACAACGCCGCGCCCCGTTTTATTTGAGAAGAACCAAAGAGGCAATGGTTTACTTCCCCGAAAAAAGACAGGATGGCAAATGGGTTGCGGAAAAGATATTCACAAAACGCATCCCCCATACCGCAGATTTTGACATTGATGGCGCAGAATTCGAACTTTACCAGGAAATCACGCGTTTCGTGAAACGCCAAAGCGCCAAAGCTGCAGCTTTGGGCGATGACCCGCGCGCCCGCGCCATTGGATTCCTCATGTCTCTGTTTCAGAGACGTCTTGCCTCAAGCGCTTACGCCATGCGTCGCAGCCTTGAAAATCGCGCGCGTAAACTCGAAGGGCGACTCAGCAGGGCGTTTGATATTTCGAGCGCAGCGCCACCCCATATTCCAGATACCGAAGACTTGGAGGAAATGGAAGAAGCAGAACGCGAAAAACTGGAAAATATCATCGAGGCTGTCTCTATCGCCGGGAATGCGGATCAAATCAAAGAAGAAATCGAGGAACTTGATAATCTGGCTGCGCAAGCCAAAAAAATGGAGGACTCCGGCACAGAAGCAAAACTATCGAAACTCAAAGAACTTCTCCACCAGGAGGGCTTTTTCGATCATCCCGATAAACGGCTTCTCATATTTACTGAATTCAAAGACACATTAAACTATCTTGTAGAAAAACTTAAAGATTGGGGATTCCGGGTTGGCTTTATCCATGGAGGAATGAAATCCGGTTCCCGCGATGAACCTGGAACAAGGCTTTTTTCCGAACAGCAATTCAAGGATGGAAATATCCAGATTCTCGTGGCAACCGAAGCCGCAGGAGAAGGCATTAACCTTCAATTTTGCAATATCCTTTTCAATTATGACATTCCCTGGAATCCCAACCGCCTTGAACAGCGCATGGGGCGCATCCATCGCTACGGACAACGGAAAGACTGCCTGATTTTTAATTTTGTCGCATCCAATACAATTGAAGGAAAGGTTCTCCAACGACTCCTTGAAAAATTAAAAGAAATACGTAACGCCCTGGATGATGACGCGGTATTTAACGTTGTTGGCGAAATCCTGCCCGCCTCCCATATAGAACGCATTTTAAGGGATTATTATGCAGGTAAAATGGGCGATGTCGATCTCGAGGAAAGACTTCTCGAAAATGTGGAAGAGGAACGATTCAGAAATATCTGTCAGAACGCCCTTGAAGGTCTCGCCTCGAAAAAACTCAACCTTGAGATGCTGATTGAACGCCGCGCAAAGGCTCAGGAACGCCGCGTTGTTCCTGAAACCATCGCTCGATTTATCCGGGAATCCGCTCAATATATTCAGATGAAACTCAACTTTATTGAGAAAACGCCCCATACCTTTGATCCGGGAAAAACGCCCTCCATCCTGAGACGATTTGAACGCGATCCTGACTGGAAATTGCCTGATCTGGCGAATCAATATCCCCGATGCTCCACAGATCGCGAAACAGCGGAAAAACATAATCTCGAATGGGTCACGCCCGGACATCCTTTTTTCGAGGCTTTACGAAGGCATACCCTGGAAAAGGCAAGGGAATTTTTCGGAAAAGGCGCGTGTTTTTATTCCATACAAAATGACGCGCCTTCAAGGATGGACTTTTATCGCGCCCGCGTGGTTGATGGATTGGGCAATATCATCCATGAACGCCTCTTTGCCGTGGAAATTCTCAATCATAATGAATCCCGCATCCGCGATCCCAATATCCTGGGCGATCTTTCCCCCGCTGATACTCCCGGGGAACTCCCTTCTGTCGCCTTTGATCCCGAATCCATTTCATGGCTCCATGAAAACGCCCTTGAATCCTTCCTTGAGGAAACCCGGCGCGATAGATTGTCCGAGATTTCACGCATCGAGGAACATGTGGAAATCTCCCTTACGGAACTCCTTCAGAAAACAGATGAGGAGATAGGCAAGGCAAATGACGATATTCAAAAAGGCGTTCAAGGCGCGGAAGGACGCCTTGCCCAGGCGGAAAACCGCCATGCCGAACTCCTGGCGCGTCGCGATCGCCGAAGAAGAGAATTGAAACAGCAGGGTTCCCTCACCCTTCAGGCTGTGGAACGAATCACAAGCATCCTCATCCTCCCCCACCCGGAACGCGAATCGCCGGAACTCCGCCGCATCAAGCCCAACCTTGAAACGGAAAAAATCTCCATGCAATGCGTCATCAATCATGAAAAATCAAAAGGCAGACAGGTTTACGATGTGCACGAAAAAGACCTGGGTTATGACATCACAAGCCTTGACCTTAATTCCGGCGAGCTTAGACTGATAGAAGTCAAGGGCATTGGAGCGGCAACTGGCGCTATTCTCTTAACCCCAAACGAACGTCGCGTGGCTGAAGATCGCCGCGATTGCTACTGGCTCTATGTCGTTACGGATTGCGACTCCGTTCCAAAATTGCAGGAGCCGATCAAAGACCCGGCGCGCTTCCCCTGGAATGAAGTGACAAAAATACAACACTACTGGCTGGAAGTAAACGCCCTGACTCAACCCATGATGGTGCGAGAGGAAGAAACGGCGTACCTTTGAGAAAGTAAAAAGTAAAAAAATAAGAGCCTGAAAACATGAACAAGGAACATTTGAGAAAAATAGTTTCACCCACAAACACGAAACAGCTTTCCTCTCTTGTGAAACAGGGAGAAAGCCCTACTCTGGAGTTCAAGCGCACAACAGGAGAACTCAAAGAAGGAATGCATACGATATGCGCCTTTTTGAATACATCCGGTGGTATTGTTCTCTTCGGCGTCAAACCGGATATGACAATTGAAGGGCAGATAGTCTCCGAAAAGACGATCCGCGAAATTGCCCAGGCTGCCGATCGCTTCGAGCCTCCGGCGCATGTCTCCATCCACAGCATCAAGGTCAAGACTGGTTGTGAGGTCATCGTTTTGGCTGTAGAGGCTGGTTTAGACATCCGTCCCTTTACATACGAAGGCCGCGCCTATGAGCGTGTAGGTACCACGACGCGCCGGATGCCTCAGGCAAAATACGAACGTCTTCTTATCGAGCGCGGCCACGCCAAACGACGGTGGGAAAACCTCCCCGCCGAGGGGTTGACGCTTAAATACCTGGATCGCAAGGAAATACTCCGCACACGTGAACTCGCCATTCAGCAAAACCGGATTCCTCCGGATACAAACCGAAACATCGGCGATATTTTAGATAGGCTCGGATTGCGGATTAACGGCATTCTGACACAGGCAGCCCAGGTTCTCTACGGGACAAAATTCCTGCCAGATTATACCCAGTGCCTTCTCAAGATGGGGCGTTTCCGCGGAACAGAGATCACAGGCGAAATCGTGGATAACAGGCAGGAACACATGAACGCCTTTTCCATGATTCGCGAGGGTATGGCGTTCCTTGAGCGAACCATGCCACTTGGCGCCCGATTCCCCAAAGGGCAGATATTCCGCGAGGATCGCTTCCCTGTCCCGCTCGATGCCCTCAGGGAAATCCTCCTCAATGCAGTCATGCACCGCGATTACTCCCACTACTCCGGCTATGTCGCCATTGTGATATTTGATGACAGGATCGAGATTAGAAGTTATGGACGCCTTCCCACTGGCATCACAGTGGAACAGCTTTCAGGCCGTCATGATTCGAAACCCGTCAATCCGTTGATTGCCGGGGCATTCCACCGAACCGGAGCTGTGGAGGTTTGGGGCCGCGGCACAAACAGAGTCATAGACATGTGCAAGAAATTAGGCGTGGATCCACCCATTTTTGAGGAGAGAGAGGGATTCATCATTGTGAGCTTTAAAGCTCGTATGATTCCCAAAGAGAAAGGGAAAGATCGGACCTTACAGCTAGAGTCACAGCTAGAGTCGCAGCTAGAGTCGCAGCTAGAGTCACTTGACCTGAAAATCATATCATCACTCGAACAAGAATCCTTAAGCAGATCTGACATTTCTAGACAACTTGGGCAAAAGAGGGTATCCGGTCAACTCAACAAGATTATACATGATCTCCTGCAAAAGGGACTCATTGAATATACGATTCCCGAGAAACCAAACAGTAGGTTGCAGAAATATCGGTTGACCAAGGAAGGAGAAAAGGTATTGATGGGGATAAGCAGAAAGAGTGAGAAGCAATAGTAAGAAAGTCGCTGAATATGTTTGGGAATAAATGTGGGAATGTTAATTGTTGATTGTGTATTGTTAAAAGTAAGGAGAAAACTGAGGAGAAAATCCTGGGAAGGAAAGATGAACCAGTAACCATAAACAAGGAACTGAATTGATGATCCCAAAAGACTGCAAACGCCTGGCTGAAGTTGACTTCCCGATTTCTGTGGTTTCAAAGCACTCGGCGCGGGAGAAGTCCATCCGCCATGGGCATCCCTCGACGCTCCACCTCTGGTGGGCGAGGCGTCCGCTTGCCGCCTGCCGCGCCATGCTTTTGGGTTTGCTCTGGCCCGATCCGTGCGATCCGCTTTGTCCCGATGATTTCAAAAACAAGGCTAAAGAACTCCTTCCCAAGATACCTCATTGCAACACTGGCAAGACAGATATGGATTTGCGTAAAGCCCTTTTAAGATTTATCGGTGATTTCTCCAACTGGGATTTGTCCACTGATACAAATTCGATGAAGTGTTGAATTTTTTAAATCGTCACAAGGATATGGCGGGCGATTTCAGGGCATTTATGGGAAATTTGGTGCGGACAATGACCGGAACAACGCGCTGCGCAGCCATGCTCAGCCTTCCCCAGAGTAAACCTGAGATGGATGATTGGGAACTTCGCTGGCAGGATATCATCACAAAAGAAATCGGGCGCGTGGCAAAACAATTGATCGTAAATGATGAAGCGGAGATAAGCGAAGTGGTGAGGCGCCGTCTTTTTGAAAACATCGGCAGCGACAGGATCAGAAAAAACGTCTCAAAAGCTTATGCTGACTGGTGTTTCGAGCATCGGGCGCAGCTTCCTTCTGAATGGACGGCGGTTGATGCGGCAACAACGGAATCGAAGGCAAGGGATTATCTCGCCAAACGTTTTGAAGCGTGTTATCCCTTTCACCCTGCTACTTTATCCGTTTTCCAGCGAAAATGGCAGGCTTTGCCGCAATATCAACAAACGCGCGGAACGCTTGCCATGCTCGCCCAGTGGATTTCCTGGGCGTATAAAACCGCATTTCAAGAAGCCCGCAGGGAACCGCTTTTAACACTGGGTTCCGCTCCCCTGGAATCTCCGGATTTCAGAAGCGTTGTTTTAGGGCAATTGGGAGAATCCCGCCTTGTCGCTGCGATAGAAGCGGATATTTCCGGTACGCAATCACACGCCCGCGCCCTTGATGCTGATACCAAAGCCGCCTTGCGCGGCATCCATCGCAGGGTTGGAGTTTCCATCCTGTTTGAATCATCAGGAGGACAAATGGTGAATCCGTACAGGATTCACCCAGGCTGACAATTATTATTGCTGATCCGGGGATGGAATGGAGCGGGGAAGATTCCATCACAAAACAAATCGCAGAATGGACAAGGCAACGGGGAAAATCGCCGCGGCTTTATCCTGGTTCCCTTGTATGGTGGTTAAAGAAACCGGGGAGGGAATTAAAAGACAAGATCGAACTATGGCTTGCCTGGCAGCATGTGGCGAAAGAGATGAGGGACGGCTCGCTTTCCGGGGAATTTGATCGTTCCGAACATGCGGAAATCCAGTCAAAAATGGCTGATGCGGAAGAATCCGCCAAAGATGAAATATGGGGAGGGTATCGGTTTATTGTCATCTCGGATAATCGGGAATCCAATGGTCTTCAATGTATCGATCTGGGAGCGGGACATTCCAGCGCACATGAAACCCTTTGCAGCCGGCTTATATCAGCCATGAAATCAAGGGGATTATTAAATGAATCAGTTGGCGCTGGTTATATAGAGCGAAACTGGCCCCCGGCTTTGAAGGAATCCGGCGCCTGGCCCCTGGCAAGCCTCAGGCAAAGCTTCCTCAATGGTTCGCTTACCCGCCTTATTGAACCTGATTCTACACTGCGCACCAAAATACTTGAATTCGTATCAAAGGGTGATTTTGGTTTGGCGTCCGGACAGAAAGAAGGTGGTAATTATGAACATGTATGGTTTAATGAAGACATGTCGCCTGATGAGATTTCCTTCGATTCCGGGGTATTCCTGCTTTTAAATTCTCACGCAAGATCAATGAAATCAGCCTCATCCCAGCAATCAATCTCAATGCAGGAAGTCAAGATAGAACCAGAAACAAAACAGCCTTTCGTTCCTTCAAGTAAAACCGATACAGCGTCAAAACCTCAAACAAGATCGATTCATATTTTCGGGGATACGCCTCCGGAGGTATGGAATCGGCTTGGAACAAAAATTCTGCCCAAATTGCGTTCGTCATCGGATTTGCGCATCCATATTGATTTCCAGGCAACTATCAGTTCTCAAGAGGCGGAAAATTCAATCAATGATTTAAAACTGATACTGAATGATCTTGGCTTAAGCGATAAAATCAGGATTGAATGATCGTTTTTTCCATCAACCATTAACAATCATCCATTATCTCCGCAGGTTTTTTTATTTTTCGAGAAGGCGCGCGGGTGGGGAGAAAAGGGATTTGTACAGAATCACCAAACAGATCGGCATTTCCCACAAACTCGAAAACGCAAGCGTAACGATCAATATCCAGAAGGGAAATTTTATGGAACTCAGGAAATCTCCCAGAAGGGGGATGGAAGCGGATAAATCGGGCAGGGCGCTTTGAAATCCATGCCATAAAAGGAAGAATATTCCTGTCGCAAACAGTCCGGAAACAAATCCCATGAAAATCTTCTCGCCGGTAAAAAGAAAGAGAATGGATTTCCGCCCGGCGCCTAATGCGCTTAAAATGCCCATCTCCTCCCTTCTGCGAATCAGGGAAAGCGTCTCGGAAAATATGAAATTCAATCCCACAAGCAGTAAAATACAAAAAGTAAAAAATATCATTCCCCAGGAAATCAGGTTCATAACCATCCGGAACTGATCCAGTATCTCCTTTTGCGATTCCACCAGCAATCCCAATCCGGCAAGATCGCCCGATATCCTCTGGAAATCCTTCACATCTTCAATCTCCACATGCGCCAGGGTGTAATCATCGGATTGGTTTCCATGATACCATGCATTCAGATCCCTGACAATCTCCAGAGGCATGACTATGCCAAAAAGGGTGACATCAGGGGTGAATCCGACGACGCAGCACTGAATTCGTTTAGATTTATGCGCATTCGCCAAGCCGCTGATCGTCGATTCTCCCAGAACCAGGTCAAAGGTCTGCCCCAGGGCTGCGGTTTCATTGAATTGCGGCAGGTTGTTGCTCTGCGCTATTCCGAAATTGTAAAGATCGATGAAATAGCGTGAAATGACAACCGGAGCAGGCTGATCCGATTCGATGTCGATTGATTGGAACGCCCATCCCGGGGAAAGCGAATCTTCGATGAGTTCGCGGGGAACGCCGTTGATGGCGATATCGGTCATGATTTCCTGCCCGAAGATCGTGCCTTCGGCTCGAACCGGGAAATTGACCGGTTGGATGGGATAAATCCCGATTACGCCCGGAATTTCATCGATCTGTTCGATGATGCGGGAGTTCAGCTTGGTGCGATTGAGTTTGACAGGTCCCAGCCCCATAGTTCTGGGTTTGACCACCAGGCGTTTTTCAGGGAAGGCGCGTCCGAGTTCTTTGATGATCGGTTCCCGGATTTCATAATAACCGAAAAGGGCGAGGGAGAAGAAAAATGCGCCGATCGTCAATCCCGCCATACCCAGGATGGTTCCTGATATCCTTCGGGTAAGATTGCGCCGGATAAAATAAAGATACGATCGAATGTTCATGATGAAAAAAAATCCTTTTATCATTCGTACCATGAAACCCTATATTCCAATTTCCGGGGTCTTCAATCTTAATCATTACAATCCATGAAAATTTTTCTCCTTTACATTTTCTATCTGTTATCAATACTTGGTATTAATTACATTACAGCAGTTTGGCGAATTCAGGGGACAATTTTCCAAACTACTTTTTATTTTTATCAAGGATATTCCATGAATCCGCAGCGTCCGGGCGACATCGATACAGGCGATTACTGGGGAAAGGGAGTTCAGGGAGATCTGGAAACCATGGCGCCGTGGGAGCGAAGCCGGTGGGATCGCCTGATCGTCCATTTCTCCCTTGCGAAAGGCGGCAAACCAACGCAAAAATGGCTGAGGAAATCGATGGAACTTCTCCCGCCCCTGGAACCAGCTCAAGTAAAGGAAAAACTGGAATACTGGAAGATATTTCTCCAGGTAAAAAATGACAAGGATCAACAGCTGAAGGAACCCAACGCCACGATCCTGAAGGGCATGATCTGGTTCTGCCGTAATTTCGAAAATCCCG
Source organism: Candidatus Sumerlaeota bacterium (assembly GCA_016931135.1). GTDB lineage: Bacteria > Sumerlaeota > Sumerlaeia > MWCT01 > MWCT01 > JAFGFK01. The sequence goes on from JAFGFK010000442.1 coordinate 12,731, forward strand.
GATTTATCAGGCTGGTTTCCGAATATGCGGCATTATGCCTGAAAAAAATCCCGGAGTGTGGCGCTGTCTGCCTTGCAGCGGGAAACGCCTGCATCACGGTTCTGGGGGCAATGTCGCGCCAGGAGGCGGTTATCCAACTCATCAAATTGAAAAGAAGTATAAAATATTCCGTTCCGCTGAGGTTGATCGAAAAGAACCTGAAATCCGCAGCGACAAAACAGGGAATGACGGTTGATGACCTTGCGGAAATCACATTGCCGCATTATGGATTCGATTCCAACGGCATCCGGCGCGAAAATTTTGGGGATGTAAAACTTGAACTCCGCATTGCCGGAATGGGCGTTGAATGGAAATGGATTCCGCCTTCAGGAAAAATTCAAGATGGAATTCCAAAGGATGTTAAAACAAAATTTGCGGGAGAAATCGCATCTCTCAAGAAAGAGATCAAAGAAGTGGAAAAGATTCTCCCCTCTCAAAGGGATAGGATCGACCAGTTGATGATGAGTGAACGAACATGGAGATTCGATCAATGGAAGAAGCGATATATCGCGCATCCGATCGTTTCCGATTTGAGTCGCAGACTTATCTGGAATTTCAACGCGGAGAAGGAAAGGAAAAGCGGGATGTGGCGGGATTTCGCGATGGCGGATTTTCGCGGAGTTCCCCTTGAATTGGAGGAAAACGCCTTAGTTTCCCTGTGGCATCCGATCGACGCCCCTCTTGAAGAAAAAAAGGCGTGGCAGGACTTTATTTTGAATCGCCGGATCACTCAGCCTTTTCGCCAGGCTTTCAGGGAAATCTATGTACTCACCGAAGAGGAAAAAAAGCGGATGGATCATTCCAACCGTTTTGCCGCGCATATTCTGAAGCAGCATCAGATGGCTGCGGTTTGCCGGGCGTTCGGATGGAAATACCGGCTCATGGGGCGGTTCGATTCGTATTCCTGCCCGGCGCTTGAAATCCCGCAGCACAACATGACTGTGGAACTCGAAATAAAGTCGCCTGATCCCGGTAATCCCGTTTCACCGGGCGGAATTTTTCTTTATGTCATCACGTACAAGGTTTCTTTCAAATACTCGAACGGAAACCGCATCCCGCTTGAAAACATCCCGGAGAAAATCTTTTCCGAGGTAATGCGAAACGTGGATTTGCTCGTGAGCGTATCGAGCATTGGAAGAGACCCCAACTGGGGCATGGAGGGCGATTCCCTAATTTACAGGGATTACTGGACCTCCTGCGGATCCCTCAAACTCCTCCCCTCGGAAGAAATCCGCGCCGTGATCCTCGAATGGATAATTCCTCAACTGGAAATTGCGCAACGTTGCAGCGTAAGGGGGGATTATCTCCATGTGCGGGGGAATTGGAAGAGTTATAAAATACATATAGGGTGCGGCAGGGTGATGATGGAACCGGAAAATCGCCATTTGCAAATCGAACCGGATTCCGGATCATTGAAAAAAATTTGCGATCATTTGTATATCCCCATAGAAGGAGATTCGCACCTGTACCTGATCGTCGCCAAGGCGTTTCTTCTCGCAAATGATAATATGATTGACGATCCGAATATTTTGAATCAGATTAAGGATTATTAACTGTTGAATGAAAATATCACTTACGGAGGATAACCATGGTTCGAAAAAATCTGTCGGTCGTTCTCATCTGGTGCGTCATTTTCAATGTCCTTTTCCCTCCCGGGATATTTTCCGTATCCTCCCCGGAAAACGGATTCACGGAAGTGGAAAAGGCGCTGGATGAAGGGGGAAATTATTACCTGTATTGCAACACAAAAGATTCGCTTAAACAGATTATGGATCATATAAAGAAGATTTTCACTTCCCCCTCTTCTCCAAAGGAGGCGCAACAGGCGCTCAACGCCATCGACGGCGTGATCGGCGTTCTGGGCTTTTACGACATCGGGGCTTTCGGAAAGAGCGGCATTCCCGTGGATGATCATTACATAACAAAGACATTCATCCACATACCCGAGGAAAGACACGGCATTCTTAAAATTACCGGCGCGAAACCTCATCCCTTTGGCGCTCTGGAATACGCCCCGAAGGATACCCGTTTTGCGTTTTCGATGGATGTCAATTTTGCGGAACTTCTCTCCATTGTCCGGGAGTGTTTCCTGAAAGGCGGCGGAAACGAGGCAGCCATGGAATTCGACAACGCCATCGCGAATTTCAATACGAACATTGCCCGAATGAGCGGGAAAGACGCCACGCTTCAAAGCCTTATCTCATCACTCGGGGAAGAAATCGTCCTTCTCATTGATATAGACCCTGTGATGAAGATCAATATCCCCGTGAGTATGAGGGAATCCACCCCGTTTCCTTCCCCGCGTTTCGCTTTGATGATCCGCGCAAAAGACGCCTCTTTGTACGAAACGCTTTCCCAAACAATCAGGAAAATCGGCATGGCGCAAAACGAGGTTCAGGATGGAAATATCCGGAAGACGATCCTCTTTGCCCCTCCCAATCCCATCTACGTTCTCCAGCCCGTTCTCGTTTATGATGGACAATATTGCATACTGACAACGCAGCTTTCCTTCCTGGATCAAATCCTCGAAACGAAAAAGAGCGGCGGCGGATTGAAAGATACGGAGGAGTATAAAAATCTCGTGAAGGGGCTTCCATCGGAGGGAAATGGACTCCTATTCATAAGCCGGGATGCCTTCACCACGATCCAGACCGTTTTCTCGAAGTTCAAAGACGAAATGGAAAAGCGCATGGGCTCTTCTGAAGGAATGGCGGCGTTTCCCTATATGGGCATGTTTTCAAAACTCGAAGGCGAAATCGTCATGGGATTCGCCTCGGTTCGCGTGAACAGAGAAAACGGGATATGGGAGGTTTCCAAGCAGAAATATGGCAATGCGGGAGCGACAACCATAGCAATGGGCGTGGCTGTATTGGGGATCCTTACAGCGATTGCAGTTCCTGGATTTCTAAGGGCGCGGGAAAATTCCCGTACCCAAGCCTGCCAGGAAAACCTCTCCAAAATAGACGGCGCAAAGGAACAATGGGCTTTGGAAAACAAAAAGCAAAAGGGCGCCGAGGTCAGAATGGAAGACCTGGTGGGACAAAACCTGTATATACGAAGGACTCCGATCTGCCCCAGGGGAGGAACTTATACCCTGAATGTTATCGGCGAAGACCCCACATGTTCCTGCGGAACAAGACTTCCATGAAAATTAGTTTTTCCATACAAGGAGACATATCATGATGAAAAAGACGCTTCTAATAAGTTTGATGATCATCTTCCTCTTTGCGTGCGAGAAAGAGGAGGAAGAGATAATTCAGAAGAACGATATTCCATCGTTGACAAAACCCGCGATTACCAAGCCGGGCGGCGCACAATCCGGCTGGAAGGGAACCGGTCCGAACAAGCGTTTTTACATGGTGGCGGAAAAACTCGATCGCGATGGCGATTTCTACCTTTACATGGATATCGAAGGCGCATTCAGGGAACTCGCCGTGGGATTTCAACAACTCGCGCAAACTCCTCAAACCCCGGATGAGTTCAAAACCATCCTCCCCACCCTTTTGAACAGACTTGAAACAACCGGACTCTTCAATATGGTGGATTTCGGCATGAGCGGCATACAGAAAGATGACAGGTATCAATATAAAACCTGTATCAAGGCGAATGACACAAAAACGGTATTATTCCAGATGCTGGGCAGCGCGCCGCACGATTCCAGCGCCCTGAAATACGCCCCCGGCGATACTATTATTTTTCACGCCATGGATCTGGATTTGAGCGTCCTGCTCGCTTTCATCAAATCCCTTTCCCAGGGCGACTCTCCCCTGATAACTTCCACAAATTATGACAATGCAAACCAGAAGTTTCGCGAGGAATTCGGCGCATCGATCGATGAACTCGTTTCCAGTTTAGGAACCGAATTTGCCTTTCTCGCGAGACTCGATCCGGAAAAGACTATTACGATACCTGATTCTGATATTATCATACCTCAACCGCAATTTGCGTTCATCATTCCGACAAAACAAAAAATCCTTCATGACGCCCTGGCGTTTTCTACGAAAAAAGACAATATCGCCATCAATATCTCTCAATCGGACAACATCCGGAGATGCCAGGTTTCCCAACCTCCCGATCCGGATTATCCCATGAATCCGGAATTCATGTTCGATGGGGAATACGAAATCGTTTGCTCTCACGTCTCTCTTTCGGATGAAATCATAAAGGCGTTGAAAAACGGACAGGGATTGTCCGCTTCCCCGGAATTCCAGGACTTTACACAGAATCTCCCGCAACAATATAACGGCTTGACATTCATCAGTGAAAAGCTCGGGCTGGAGATCATTCACCAGATATCCCTCGCTTTGAACGCGGAAGAAATGAAGGGGAAAGTCAATCACCAGGCGTTTTCCGATTTCCTCGGAATATTTCTCGGGGGAAGGATGTCCGTGAGAATCAATGAACCCGATGGCTTATGGATCGTAACGCAGCATAAGGGCAAAAAAGACGCCATGACCTTTTCGGGCATATCCAACGCCGTATTAATGACCCTCAATTCCGGAGGCGCACTCAGCGTAGTGGCGATCCTGTCCGCGATCGCCATCCCCAATTTCCTGGAAGCCCAGGTTCGTTCCAAGGTGGCAAAAACAAAAGCGGATATGCGGTCCCTTACAACAGCCCTTGAATCCTATTGCGTGGATTTCGGAACATATCCCTCTCCCGGAACAGGCAATCTCAAGGAGACGCCCCATACCCTGACAACTCCCGTCGCCTATATGACACACATTCCGGAAGATACCTTCTCACCCGAAAAAGGCGGGAAAATCCGTTATTACATGAAAGACAATGTGTATCTGCTTTATGCGGCAGGACCCGATAGGGTCATTGACATCGATCCGGAAACGGATTTCGATCCCCAAAACCTGGAAAAACTGAAGGAGAAAGCATACGATCCCACAAATGGCACGGTAAGCAGCGGGGATATTATACGAACAAACAGGGGTATTTAGGAAGTTTGAAGTTTAAAGTTTGAAGTTTAAAGTAAGGTATTCTAATATAATAGTAGGAAGTTTGACTTGCGGCGGGATTTGAAGTGAGGTATTCAATAATGATTTAGAAAAGGAGCGCCCATTCATTTTAAGATACTTGCTGAGGGAGAAAACAACGAAAGACGGAAGGGTAAAGGATAAGGGATGATGGATCTGCCGCCGAAACTCGAAAAATTTCTGCAATCGATCGGGGTCAATACCAACCGGCTCAAGTGGAAACTTTACTACCTGGATCAATGGTGGGAAAGGCAAAAGGATAAATGGGGAGGAAAAAAGGAAAAGAAAAAATACAAGCATTGCAAATGCGGTCAACTCTGCCTTGCGAATGACAAGGCGTGCGTGGTTTGCGGAAGAAAACTCCCCTCCTATGCCATGTACCGCATATACCGTCTCTTTGCCCTTCAAACGCCTCAATTCAGTATTGTAACCACTTTATTCCTTTTCCTGATCGTATTGCTGTATGGGTTGCAGGCTGTTTTATACGGAGCCGCAACTCTGATGACGCCAACCCGTGAGGCGCTCCTGAGATTCGGAGCATTGACCGGCGACCTGTTCCAACAGGGGGAATATTTCCGCATCATGACGATGGCTCTGGTACATATCGGCATACTCCATATCTTGTTCAATACAATGGCAATGTCGCAGATTCTGCCTTTGTTCGAGGATCAGATCGGATCCTGGAGTACCTTGACGCTCATCACTATCACGCAGATTACGGCGGGTATGGCGCACCTCATGTTTTACAATCCTGTGATAGTAACCGCAGGGGCGTCAGGAGTCGCCTTCGGATTGATCGGCTTTGGCGTGACCTATTTTCGGCGATCGGGAAACCGCGCTGCAAGCGGCTTTTTCCTGAAGTGGTTTATGTACGCCATGGTATTCGGATTCCTTGTATGCGCCAATCATGCAGCGCACCTGGGCGGTTTTATTTCCGGACTTCCCCTCGGATACATTCTGGGTGGAAAAACTCCTGGGAGAATCGGCAGGAAAATCTGGATGGCTGCCGGAGTTACAAGTCTTGTTATCTGGATTATTGCGATCGGGTGGCTGATCCGGGCGAATTTCATGTTGAATGTTCAACAGTAATGCTTCCTCAAAATCGGATGCGTTGACCAAGGCGGATTTTCTCCGTAAGAAAACGCAAAAAACAGGAGGAAATCAGTCAATATTTAGAAGGGGAGGATCGGAAGGGAACAGACGCTCCCCTTTCATTATCCTTGACATTTTATGACAATATTTACGATTCTATATTCAGTTTACTGCGCAGTACATATTTTAAACGCAATTCGCGAAAACTGCGTTTGAGCAAGTCATTGGCGCGTTTTATGTTGAAACTATTCTTCTCTCTAATAATTCTCCGCCTTTCTTTATTTGCCACTGGAGACAGTTATTTATCTTTGGGCGAGTCGGGCTACGCTATCCTCGAAGATGGCAAAACTCAAGATCTTGATTACTCAAAGGGCTTCAGCGTAGAAGGAGCAATATATATAAAGCGAAACGCGTCGGGAGGGCGCTGGCCATATATTATCGCGAAAGCGGGCAATTACGGGAGTTTCCGATCGGATGTTCCCGGTTTTTCATTGGGAATCAACCAGGGACATTTATCGAGATACGGGCAGAAAATCGTGGCAAAAGTGGGAGACGGAATATCAGATGTCACGATTAGTTCAAAAGAATGCGAAGGTTATGCATACGCCGTTATGACATGGGAACCGACGTCCGGAACTCTTGTTCTGTATTTAAACGGCATGGAACAGGGAAATGAGAATTCAGCGGGTATTGCGTCTGCGCTTATCGCCAATCCTGCGCCGCTTGGAATAGGGAATAGCGGGGGCTATCTTCCCCTGGGAAGAGACATCATCCTGGCGCGATTGTGGAACCGCGTTTTGATCCGCAGTGAAATCGAAATTCTCTGGGATCGCTTCGATCAGACAAAAAGGCATATTTTGCCCGAGGGTATTGACCATACGGGACTCCATTCCGAATGGCTTATGGATCACGCTCTTACTGATAAAGATCAACCATCGATTACCTTCCTGAAAGATAATGTCGGTTCAAACTCTCTGGAGCTCAAGGATGGCGCCAAACTCGTTTCGGGTTTGGGTTCTTTTAAGTTAATCGAACCGTCTGATGGCGCAATCAATATCGACAAATCCGTTTTTTTGACCGTTGAGGGCGGATACTACGATCTGGGCGCGTCTATCACCCTGCCGTTACGGTATCGCTTTCAAATCGATGAAACGCCCGATTTTGATTCGCCTTTTTTAATGGATTCCGGATGGCGCGCTCATTATAACCAGCGCAGCTTTGACCTGAAACCGCTTACAAAATATTTCTGGAGAGCCAAGGTCGGAGACTCATCGAATACGCCTCATGAGTCGGTCTATAGCGAAGCCAGAAGTTTTACCACGGAAGATTCGTCCGTTTGGTTTGTGCGGCCGCGTAATAATCAATGCGCTTATGGAAATGAAGACGGAACTTCCTACGAGAACGCTTTTAACGGTCTATCAAACTGGGATCCGGCGAGAGGAATGTTTCCAGGCATTATATGGGGGTCAGGGGGCGTTGAAGCGGGAGATACTCTGTACATTTGTGATGCGCACATTCTGGAAATCCCGGATCACATTTTTTATTCGGAATATGGCGCAATTTATATTACCGCCTCGGGACATTCGGAAGATTATCCGATAGTCATTCGTTCGGATCATCCGGATTATCCCGGAATAGTTTGGGGATTTGCCAAGGATAGATACTATAGCGATACGTGGAGAGGACCGGACGAAAACAACGTCTATAATACCGAACGCGATTTGGGCGCGCCGCTTGCGGAGATCGGTCCTGACAAATTCACGGGAACGGTTTATGTGGATGATACGGGGACCACGACCTGGGAAAACCACTACGGAGCGTTTCATAGAGATAAGGATAACGGAATCACCTATATTAAAACCAGCGACGGAAGCGCCCCGGAGGATAAAATTCATACAAGAAATTATGGATATAGCTTTAAGATTGAACGGCAAAAGCATATTGTTTTCAAAAATCTCGTCGTCAAGGGCGCAAACTTTTTCAGAGAGGAAATAGATGGAGATGGCAAGGACGTAACAATCACAAATGAGCCCCGTTCAACATATATTACTTTTGACAGTTGCGAGTTGAAATACGGCAGTGGTGAAAAGCCATTCATGCAACTATTTACCGGTCATGATCATTGGATTTTTCGAAATAACGCCATTATGTATTTCGGAAACGCTGTTTACACGCTGGGGAGAAGCGGCGCGGGCGCAAATCATCTCATCGTGGAAAATAACGTCATCAAACATATTGGAACGCCCGTCTTCTGGACAACCCAGACCGGACCGGACGGCCATGCCGTCGGCATACAGGAGGGGCAAGGACATATCATCCAGGGCAACTATATCGAAAACACGGGTTCCGCCATCGAGTTCTGGTGCGGAGAAGATCCAATGCGCGACATGATTGTCCGATACAATTTTATAAAGGATACGCATATCTTCAAGACTATGGGCGGCGGGATCACAATTTCCGGAACGCACACTGACTCGCAGGGAAAGCGAACAGGCTTTCAGATATATCACAATATTGTCGTTAACGCCGAGGGCGCGGGAATCAGTTCCAATAATAAAGATACCGTGGAGATATACAACAATGATCTCTATAATTGTGGAATCGGGATAAGGATCGCCGTGTTGAACGCCCTTCCGTCTGTTCATATCTACAACAACATGGTCGTCGATCCCTTGAATTATTATATATTTATGGTTGGCAGCGTCGAATCTTCATGGGATAATGCTCACTTGGATAACAACCTTTATGATCCGAAAGCGAATGAGGGGGAGCAATTTTACACAAGTCTGACCGGATATGGAGACTTCATGGATTATAAATCTCAGACCGGTTTTGAGAGCGAAACCATCATTGGAGATCCCCTGTTTATCGTTGATCACCCCACGACTCCCGGGCATTTCACGCTGCAAGAAGATTCGCCAGCAATTGACGCGGGATTTGACGTGGGCATGAAGAGGGATTTTTTCGGCGCCCCTATTACAGGCGTTCCCGATATCGGCGCGTTCGAATACCCTGATATGGCATTTCTTGCCGGTGACCTGAATAAGGACGGCGTCGTGGATTTTACGGATATGCAGGCATGCGCCTGGCATATTCTGGGAAAACAAATCCTGGGTAAGCAAGCCGACGTAAACAATGATGGGTTAATCGATATTGCAGATGTGATAGACATTGCGAATATCATATCTGAAGCAAGACAATAAATAATTAATGCGCCCGGTCTTCGTTATTTACCCTTTTCTAATAAAATACAGATATTTGCATTGATATTATATAATGATATAAACTGCCCCCCATTCATTCGGGAACTTCTTAATGTTCATAATGGTAGAGATTGACCCCATTCTTCTGTTTTTACGAATTTAGGTTTTTATAAAGAATTTCGTGCCACGTTACCCCTCCCATCAAACCACCCTGGAAAAGGCGCAAAAGATCTTGATTGAAATTTTATTTACTGAATCTAGTGGAGTGAGATAAGGTGATTTTCGGTTAAAATTCATGAAAAAGCATTAATTTTTCCCTACTTACTGAAGATTTCCCTTTACAAGAATAATAATATAACCATATTTTTCATTTAACTGATGGGGAAATCAGTAGAGATATTTGAAATCTCATAAATTACGCTAGAAAGATTTCAAAGAAATCGTTCAAAAAAATTTGGTAGGAGAATTAATATGCGAATCAAAATATTTACTGTATTTTAGTGCTTTTTCAAAGGAGTTAATAACCAGTTAGTATATATTATATAAAAATAAACTAAAAAGTTTTCTAGCTTTTCTAAAACTGGAGCCCGATATTCCTCTTATTTAACTCTTAAATAAAAAAGGAGG
>JAFGFK010000443.1 GCA_016931135.1 Candidatus Sumerlaeota bacterium
CTGTATCTATGATTTAGCATAATATTTCCGTAAAATACCTGGATTTTTATAGGGATTGACCCCCGATTGCAGAAAAAACTCAGGATAGTTAGAAGGATTTTTATAGAGTATGACCCCATTGTCTAACCCCCTTAAGTTAAAACGTTTCCCTTAACTTAGCGCCATTAGAGCCAACGCCCATAAAGGGATCGAATACATAGTCCCCTTCATTGGTTAACGATAATACCAAACGCTCGACAAGTTCCACGGGAAATTGACAGGGGTGAACGGTTTTTTCAATGTGGTTGGATTTGACGTTTGGAATTTCCCATATATCGCTGGGATTTTTTCCCAGGGGATGACCGGAAAGTTCGCCTTTCTTATCTCCCTTGAAGTGTTTTTTTTCCGGATATTTCTGGGGTATGCGTACGGAATCAAGGTTGAATGTGTAATTTTTCCCCTTTGTAAACCATAAGATAACCTCATATCTTCCGGAAAAACGTTTGGAGGCGTGCAAACCATGCCCGAAATGCCATACGATCCTGTTTCTCAAATGAAGTTTCAATTCAGAAAAAATCGGAAAAAGAATAATATCCAGGGGAAGGATTTCACCGTTATCCACATAATTTCCAACCTGCCAGCAGACGCTTCCCTCATCATGACAGATTCTTACGCATTCTTGGATAATTTCTTTTTGCCGGGAGAGATAATCATCCAGATCGATTTTCTTCTCATAGTCTTTTCCAATATTATATGGAGGGGAAGTGATTACAAGTTTAACGAGTCCATCGGATATCTGGGGAAGAAGATTTCCAACATCACCTTCATATAAAACAAAGTCTGCATTCGTATCGAATTCAGATGTAATTTTTATGCCATTCATTCTAATTCAAAAAAACTCCCGGTAAGATATACAATATAAAAAGTTAATGCAGGATAGGAAACTCGATCTCAAGGTTTTTCCCCTGATATCTTGAAATCTGATGAAAACCCAATTCACCGTATGCCGCGCAATTCCATTTCGCGGATTTCCGCAGCCCACAGGTTCCTGGTTTCTTCCGTGATGTTGGGATCGGGCAGAAGGCTGCGCCGCGTGCAATTGACAAGCGCCTGCAGGGTTTGATATCGCCGGGTCTCTTCTATCGCCGGCGGAATATGATCGTGAATGATGGCAAGTATTTCCTCCAGGGAGAGGGTTTTCCCCTTTGCCCGCGCCAGAAGCTCGGATCGCATGGATGCGAAACTCGCCGCAGAATAGGAGGCGGTGAGAATTTGAAGTTTGTCCATGAAAGTCTGATATTTCTGCGAGGCGTCATCATGGGGTGATGCCGGGGATGCTTTGGATTTCTTTGTCTTTCGAACAGCGGTTGGGTTTTGCTCCACAACAGGCATTTTATATTGCTCTTCCAATACAGGCGAGATCATCCATCTTATGAATTCCGTACGGTCATCTCCTTGGGGATCGAGCACCGGTATGATGAGGTCGCCCACGCGGCCGGGTCTGCGCAAATCCGGGGATAAAAGATGAATCCGCGCAGTCATGAGAAGCCACACGATCCTCCCCCGCAAAGCCGGATCGGACATCATTGCCTGTATTTTCCCGGTGAGGCGCCGCTCCGTATCGTGCGTTTCGGGACCGACTCCCCCCATTTGCGTATCGGCTTCATCCATGAATATCATTGCCTTATCCAAAGCGTTCAGGACGCGCCGCAGCCGTTCGAATATGACATCGGTCTGCCCGTACCACATGCTCCGGATGTTTTTCAGTGTCAGCACCACCATGTCGAGTTCAGCTGCAAGAGCTTCGAAGATGAAGGTCTTACCGCTCCCGATGGGACCGGATACAGCAGCCCCCGGGAGCGCATCCTTTCCCGTAGATTGAAACCGGGGCAGAATCTCTTCCATCAGAAACTTTTTCAGGTTTGTAAATCCTATCACATCCTTGAGGTTGTGCCTGGGTTTTTTGAATTCCACAATGTCTTCGCCGAGCTGCTGCTGGATGAATTCCTCAACCCGATTGACGACGTCTCTCTGCATCAGAATTTCATTTTTATAACATGCGCCCATGAGAATCTGGTACAGCGCCATGATGGAAAGCCCGGCGGTGAATTTCGCCAGGTCTTTTTGTGTTCCCCAGAGCCGGAGTTTTTTGTCCGCTGGTCTTTTTTCATCGAACCATTCGATGAAATGAAGCCGTTCCATTTCATCCGGGGAGGGAATCTCCACTTCCAGAACCTGCGGGAGACGGTTCAACTGGTGATGGATCAGGCTTCTGGATTCCGCGATAAGGATGACGGAGTCATCGCCGGCAAGGAAGCCGGGATCGGAGAACCAGTCGTGGCAGACCGTGATCCGCTGGCGATCCGCATCGGAAATGTGGGCGACAGGCGCCTCGGGAATCAGCATGTGCGCGCCTTCCACAACGATGATCAGGTCTTCCCTGAGGCAGGGATCGTTTCCGACTTTGGATCGCGAACAAAGACACATCTGGCGGAGAAACTCGAGGGCTTGCGTGGGATTTCCCAGGGCGTTTTCCAGCATGGTATCGAAGAGATTGCTGAGGACTTTCTGCTTTTCAACCTGTTCCCGCGAATGGGCGTACATGCCCTGAATGGCGAGTTCATCGATGCTCATGCCGGTTTTCCAGAGAATCCACGCCTCCTTCATTTTATCCTTATCCGGGGCGTGCTCGAAACGGATGGGTCCGTTCAATTCATAGATAACAAGTATGGCTTTTCCGGGCTGTTTCCATTTGGCGGAGAGAAAGCTGATGAGGGGGACGTGTTTTCCGGAGGGATTGTGTATCTTTTCCTCCCGTGGCAGATCCATAGCAGGAAGGTAAAAAAGATCGAAGATGTTGCCGCATAAGGTCAGGATTCTGGTTTGACCTGAATTGATGATGGTCGTGGCTTTTTTCAGGAATTCATATTTCATCTCGTTCATTTTTTTATCATCCTTCCAAGTTTTCTCCATAATTTTTCAGGATGCCATCTCCTCTGCCGGAACGCACCTCGTTCCAGAAGAGGAGGAATTGCTCGCGCTCCAGGGAGGATTCGGGATTAAAAACCACCTTCCGGATTTCCTCACGTTGTTCCAGAAATCTTTCATATCTTTTTTCCGCATCCGGGGGAAACACCGGCGCCACTTTATCATACACAATCGTGGCGCCCGGGGGAATGGGAAAGTCCTTATCGCGCCAGTTCCAGTATTGAGAGAGCCCCAGCACGCGGTCCGCCACAAATATGGCTTCATTGAGTTCGTGCGTAACCAGGAGTATGGTATAAGGCGGTTTCTTTTTTTGTCGCAGCGCCTTGCAATTTTCCAGGTACAGGGTTAAAAGCATTCGCTGGAGATCCTCCCTGGTCGCCTCATCAAGGGCGCCGAAAGGTTCATCGAGGAGAAGGATTTCCGGTTCCATGATCAAGGCTTGCGCAATGGCGACGCGCTGGCACATGCCGCCGGAAAGTTCATGGGGATAAAGCTTGATGGAATTGGCGAGTCCCAGTTTTTCAAGTAAATCGGCAGCCTTCTCCAAATGTTCCTTTCTCAATTTTCTCCACTTGAGGGGATGGAACAGGCGAAACGGAATCGATGTTTGATCGAGCATAAGCCCCAGGGCGACATTTTGCTGAGCTGTAAGAAAGGGAAAAAGCGAGTATCTCTGGTAAACAATTCCCCGGTCGCGTCCTGGTTGGGTCACTTCCATTTCCGGGAGATCGAGAAGATCGGAGAAAATAACCACCTTTCCCTTTCTGGGGGGATGCGTTCCAACAATCGCCCGGAGAAGCGTGGATTTGCCGCAACCGCTGGGGCCCACCAGGGAAACCACCTCTCCCCTGATGATGGAAAA
>JAFGFK010000444.1 GCA_016931135.1 Candidatus Sumerlaeota bacterium
AATTTTCTGAGGATAAGGGAAATAGTAAACCTCGTATGGGGTTCATCTTCGGCGATAAGTATATGTTTTAAATTGTTTTCCATAATAAGCCCCTGTTGAGACATAAACAGAGAGATCGCGCCATCCCATCTCTCTGTAAAATATGCCAACCTATAAAGCAAATAACAAGCCAATATACGCCTGTAAGAGAGATACAGTTATATACAATTACGGTCAAGAAATAGAAGGAGGGGGGGATGGGCGCGCTTTTCGATATAAAACAATGATTTTATTGATATTAGATACGCGCCCTTCTAAAGACATAGAAGAATGAACCGGAAAAATCGTCCTGTTTTCAGAAGAACGCGTTTGGTAATATATAATTATCGGGGAAATGAATACAAAAAAACAGGGAAATATATACAAACAAATGAGGGGAGACATCCCAAATTTTACAATATATGTTGTAGTCGGGCTCATGCTGACTCCATTATACTTCAGAATTATGGAGGTTTTTCAAACAGCCGAAATGTCACTCTATTTCATATATTTCAATCTTCTGCTCAAAGCCTGTTGGCTGATGCCCAGAAGGCGGGCGGCAAGGGTTTGATTGCCATCGGCGCGTTTCATGGCTTCGAGGATAAGGCGTTGGTTGGCTTCTTTAAGAGTGGGTATTTTTTCGGAAAAGGAGATGACGGGTTCCAGGGAAATGTCGTGTAGGGCGGATTCATTAAAATCAGGTTGGGCGTCCTTGAGGATGCGGCTTTGGAATACATCGAGAGAAAGCGCGTTGGAAGTATTTTTACTGACAGCGTCAAAGACCATGGACTGAAGTTCCCTTACATTACCCGGGAAATCATAAAGGGAAAGGAGGGAGAGAATGCCGGGAGATATGGCGGGTTTTCTCTTTTTAAGGGATTTGGCTGTTTGTTCAATAAAATGCTCGAGAAGGAAAGGGAGGTCATCCATGCGTTCCCTGAGCGCGGGGATATGGACATGATGGGTTTGGAGTCTGTAATAGAGATCTTTGCGAAACTGTCCCCTGTTCATGGCGGCGTGGAGTTCCTGATTGGTCGCCACAATAATGCGAACGGAGGAATGCTTGACGATATCGGATCCGAGGGGGAGATATTCCCCTTCCTGAATGAGACGAAGGAGTTTCACCTGAGAAACGGCGCTTAAATCCCCGATTTCATCGAGAAAGAGGGCGCCTCCGGAGGCGTACTCCACCAAGCCATCTCTTGCCTCCATGGCTCCAGTATAGGCGCCCTTTTTATGGCCAAAGAGGGTGTCCGCGAAAAGGTTGTCATCGAGACCAGAGACGTTGACCGCGGTAAAACGTCCTTTGAGGAGGCTCAATTTATAAATGGCTTTAGCCATGAGTTCCTTTCCCACGCCGGTTTCTCCCGTGATGAGTACGGGTTGATTCGTGCCGGCAATCGCCTCGACATATTGAAAAATGGATCTCATTTTGGCGTTGTTGGTAATGATTTCGGAAAAGGCATCGGGGCGGTCGATCCTGTGATCGAGGATTCTGTTTTTGAGGAGAATGTTTTCCCGTTCGAGTTCGCGCAATTCCAAAGCCCTTTTGACTCCGGAGATCAGTCTGCTTTTTTCCACAGGCTTCACCATGTAGTCGAACGCCCCCTTTTTCATGCAATCCACGGCAATTTCCACATCATTGGCGCCTGTAATGATGATAACGGGGATAAGGGGATAGTCCTGCCTGATTTGCGTCAGGAGATCGTTTCCGGATATGTGGGGCATGGAAAGATCGAGAAGAACAACGCCGATCTCACGATGGGAGAGGATATCCATAACCTGCCTGCTGTCCTGGCAGCACACGACATTGCCGATTCCGGAGGAACGCAGCACGATCCTGCAGCTGTTAAGGGTCTGGATTTCATCATCTATAACCAGAACCGGCAATGTGGTTTCGGACCATTCAGACATAGAACGATTCTCTGAGACTTATCGCGTCGCCGCGTCGAAAAAAGAGAAAAAATAAAATATGGCTCAAACATAAAGCGGCATTTCATCTGTTTGAAAAACATCTCAATATTCTAAAGTCATATCTTTTTTCAAACAGCCAAAATGTTACGCAATAGATCTGTATCTGAAGGATTATTCATATTCAATGGTAATATCACAGAAACGGCGGTTCCTTTATCCAATTCGGAGTCGAAGAGGAGTTTCCCGCCGTGTTCATCGACGATATTGGCGGAAATGGAGAGTCCAAGTCCCGTGCCGCCGGAATCGCGTTTTGTGGTAAAGAAGGGATCGGTAATATATTTCATCTTTTCAGGGTGAATGCCGACGCCTTCATCCTGTACCTTAACGATGATGGAATTGGCGTCTTGATCGAAAGACGTATAAACATGGATCGCCTTCCGGCGATCGGGAAGCGCCTGGCAGGCGTTCTGGATCAGATTGATGATGACCTGTTCGAGGCGTTGGAAGTTCCCTTTGAGCGGCGGCAAATCATCCTCGCAATGCGCATAGAAATAATCCGTGCTTTTTTTTATCATATTGGAAAGGAGCGTCAGGGCTGAGTTGACGACGTCATTGATTTTGATATTTTCCTTGAGTTCCGCAGGATATTGCCTGGCGAAATCCCTCAATTCCTGAACGATATTTTTGATTCTTTTGGAGCCTTCGACAATTCCGGCAAAGAGGATCGGGATATGGTTGCGCATTTCAGAGTAATTCAAACCACCCATGACAAAATCTCCGTGATCATGATAATATTGTTCGAGAACGGGTTTGGCGCTCTCCCATGATTCGAGTAGAATGGGGGTATTGAGCATGATGAAGTTATTGGGATTGTTGATTTCATGCGCCACGCCGGAAACAAGGATGCCCAGGGAAACCATTTTATCCGCCTGGATCAGGCGTTCCTGCTGGATGCGGGCTTGTTCTTCCACCTGTTTTCTTTTTGTGATATCCTGGAGGATGCCAAGGGAGCCGATGACCTTTCCTGTCGCCTCATCTCGAATGGGAACGGAGCAATCGCTGATCCATTTCTGCTCTCCATCTCTGGTTTTGATGCGCAGGTCCACGCGGTATTGATCCAGTTCTCCCCTTCGGAAAGCCTCGATATACTCCAGATGATTCTGCGGGGCGTCGGGATCGAGGATGACCGTCTCCTGGACGCATTTACGGAGGATAGCGAAATTGAATTCTTCCGGGGAATATCCTGTGATGGAATAAATTTCCTTTCCCATAAATTCATAGGATTCCTGACCATAAAGGAACCGGTAAGGAACGCCTGAGGCGTTTTCAATCGCCTCGCGATAAATCGCCTCGGAATGAGCGAGATCCTGTTGCGCGCGTTTCCGTTCCGCAATTTCCTGCCTGAGAAGGGCATTGGAGAGGGACAGTTCCCTTGTGCGTTCCTCGACTCTTTTTTCGAGATCCTCATGCGCCCTGCGCAATTCCTCTTCGGCGCGGATGCGTTCGGTGATATCATGAGCGACGCAAACGCAACCGATGATCTTCCCCTGGATGTCCTGAAGGGGTTCGACATAGGAGTCGAAATATTTGCCCATGAGTTCCATTTCGTAATTCGAGGGATTTCCGTGGAGAGCGCCTTTGTGTATGGCGACAGGAAAGAGGGGGGCGTTCTTATCCGTAAAGAAATCATGAAGAGTTTTACCGATGAATTGCGCCGGATCGATTTTGAGATCGCGAAGTCCCGCTCCCCGCAGCAGCGTGAAACGGAGGTCGTTATCCGTAGTCCAAAGCAGGGCGGGGATTTGTTCGGTAAGGAGGCGCAGGTTTTCTTCGCTTTGCAGGAGTCTGGTTTCCGCCATGGTGCGATCGAGGGCGCCGCTGCAATGATCGGCGAGAACCTGGAAAAGTTCGAGATCGGAATGATCGTACATGTAACTGGAATAGCTTTGGATCGAGAGAACGCCGACATTCCTGTCCGCCTTACGAACAGGGACAAACATAAGGGAGCTGGAGCGGTGGGATTTATCGCCAAACGGGATGATGTTGTATTTTGTATCATCCTCTGAATTTTTTCGCAGGATAAGTTGGGGACCTTTCTCCAAAACCAGTCTCAGGAAAAAAGCCCGCTCTTTGGAGGCGCCGGGAGATTGGACTTTTTGCCGTACGCCATCCATCACGTCAAAATTGACCACGGATTTGAAATTGTCCCTGTCTTTTTGGTAAAGAACCAAATAGGAGGAGTCCCATCCGAACAATTCATCCGCGGCGTGGAGAACCTCGAGGGCGACCTCATTCGGAGTGGAAACGGAGCTCAATTTGTGCTCCAGGGAGGCGAATATGGCGTTGACGCTTTCCTGATGGGACTGTTGTATCAAGTGTCTTCTTACCAGGCCGAGAACGACCATCCAGACAAAAATCAAAACAGGAATCGAGCCCAGGATAATGGCAACGGCGAAAAAGGCTCTCGTTCTCAGGGAATAAACCTCCTGTTCCACCTTGGCTCTAAGGGCTTCGGACAGATTGTAATTATACGTGTCAAAATTATTGATATCATCCCTGTATTTCTGGCTGTAAACAAGGGCGCTGGCGTCTTCGAGGCGCCCCTGTCGAACCAGATCGAGGGATTTTTTTTCTGTTTCAACAAGCCGGTCATTGGCTTCACCGATTTGATCGACAATATCTCTGATCCGGGAATCAGGCGCAATATTTTTCAACTCATGGATGGCGTTATCGACTTCATTCGCCAGATAGTTATAGACATTTTCCTCATCCAGATTTCCTGTTTGCGTCGCGTTTCTGACAATCGAGGTCATGGTGGGGCC
>JAFGFK010000445.1 GCA_016931135.1 Candidatus Sumerlaeota bacterium
TCCTGAAACTTATGAAGGAGTGATGGATTTTTATAGAGTATGACCCCATGATCCAAACACCCGCCAAGAAAACTGATGTGCACCCCAGTAGTTTGGCAAATTCATTTTTTTCTTTACTTATAAAACATTTTACCATATATTAAATAATAAAGTTAGGGAAATAGGAAAATTTAAAAGAGAGAAATTAAAATGATAAAAAAATCACTTTCAGGTGGCGTTGTTATTCTTATTGTTATCGGGATGTCCTTCTTTCCGGGGACATCTTCTTTCGCCCAGTTCAACGTATATTCGTGGAACAATTTCGAAACGGGTAATTTCCCCTCAAACCTGGAGCGGCTGCATGACGCCAACGAGGAGAACTCGATATTATATGATCTGACATCCGGGGACGCGCCGGCAGGCATACTGGACGGAATAGCAAAGACGGAGTGCGGACGTTATTGCATGAAATACAGGATTACCAAGCTGAAGGAGTATATCAAGGTGGTCAGCAAAACAACGCTGGATCGAAAGAACATGGGCGACAAAGGCAAGGCGTTGTACCAGGCGGATATGTTTATCCCAGAGGATTTGTCCGAGCTTCCATACAGCCTGGGAGTAATGGCGGTATTGCAGGAAGCCGATGGATCGAGCGCGAAGTTCAGTTTTTACCGTTTCGGCATCCGGGGGGATGCGGTTTATTTTTCTTATACATATAATGAAGCCCAACCCCGTATATACCTCCACACTAGAATCGACGCCTTGAATCTGAAACGTCCGGGATGGCACCGGTTTCAAATCATATTCGAGGGTCAGGAGAATATCACCTGCGCCGTTGACGGACAACCCACAAGTTTTTCCCCCATACAGGAGGGGACATTGGACAAGCTGCGCGCGGGGCTCATGATAACGGCGTCCACTACGGAAACCGGTATGGCTTACATCGACAATCTCTCCATTCAATGGACGACGGAGGATGTTCCCCTTCCCGATTCCCCATGGGTACATGATGTCAGGCAGGACTCCGCGCCATCTCCCCTCACGCCTTTTGCGCAGGATAACTCGAGCGTCCCTGTCAAATGGTTCACCTCTCCGGAAGAGGCGTGGCAACAATGCCTTTCCCAGAATCGTCCCACGCTGATTTTATTTTTCGCCCCCCGGGCAACGGCATGGAAAAACCTTGAAAAGTTGATCCAATCGAATCAAACCGTATCCGGGATCATCAATCAATTCATTCCCCTTCAGATTGACGCAAACCAGTTGCGGGGCGGCACGCTTGCCTATCAATTCGGCGCGTTTCGCGTTCCCTGCTTCATTGTCCTTGGCCCTGACCAGAAGGTTCGACTGAAAGAATTCTATAAAAATGAATCGGATTGGAATTTGATCTCTGAGAAACTTCAAAATTCCCTTTCCCAGTAAAGAAGAAGGGAGTCTCGATCGAATCGGCGGGATGTCATTTTTTCACGATTTCATCCTGATAAACAATTCCCTTCCATCCGCAGGATTCACATTCCACGGCGAGGGCAAATCCGCTTAAATCATTCGGGTTGCTGCATTCGGGAGATATTTCAAAACCAAGAGCGAGGCGAAAACGCTTGTTGCCGCACTGTTGACAGGAATAACTATCCTGCATGTCCGCCACGTACTTGGGATTGACCCGGTTATAGGCGAATACGGAACCCGGATGAAAGCGGGCGTCATACAGGGTGAACCAATGATCGGGTTGATCCACGTGAGCGGCCTCGACGCGGGGGATAATGAATATATTGCCGGCATCGGGGCTTTGCGTTTTGGACAATCGAATGAAAAACAAGAGATTGGAAAAACCGGCAAGTGAAAAGACGTTCCACAGGGATGCTTTGTGTTTACGCCATTTGCCATCGGAAAGAATGGTTGCAGGACTTTTAGTGGCGTAAGCCTTGGTGACATATTCCCGCAAATAAACGGGGGGAACGCCTTTTTCGGCGATTTCTCTCAACAACCCGGAATTTATCTCCCCCGCAGCCTCCTTGTTATCATTTCTTTTTTTCACAGGTTTCTCCTTTCAACCGAGTGAGAAAATCCTTATGAATATGTATGTAAACCATCATGATAATTCAAGGCAAGAAAATTTTATCAATAAACAAAACCGCAGACATGTTCCTGGATTTCGGAAGAGACGCGCGCATAATGAGAGAACTGAAGGGTATGATTTCCCCTGCCTTGAGTAAGGGATCTGAGTTGCGTGGCGTAACCGAACATCTCGGCAAGGGGAACATCCGCATGCACGATCTGCTGATCGCGCTTGGTTTTGATGTCTTCGATCTTGGCGCGGCGCTGTTGAAGATTGCCGATGATGTCTCCCAGGTTCTGGGAGGGAATGACCACTTCAAGAGCCATGATGGGTTCCAGCAGATAAGGTTTGCCCTTTTTTGTCCCCTCTCTCAGGGCGATCGATCCGGCAATCTTGAAAGCCAGTTCCGTGGAGTCAACGGGATGAAACGCGCCGTCGAAGAGCGTAACGCGCAGGTCCACCATAGGATATCCTGCAAGGGGGCCGCTGCCCATGGCTTCAATGACTCCTTTTTCGACATGGGGAATGAATTCCCGCGGAACAGCGCCGGCTTTGATCCCGTTGATAAATTCAAAACCGGAGCCGGGCGGCATGGGTTCAATACGAAGCCATACATGGCCATATTGTCCCTGGCCTCCGGATTGCCGAATAAACTTGCCTTCGGACTCCACGACTTCATCGATGGTTTCCCTGTAAGCCACCTCCGGTTTTCCGACATTCGCCTGGACATTGAATTCCCTTTTCAAGCGATCTACAATGATGTCAAGGTGAAGTTCCCCCATTCCGGATATGATGGTCTGGCAGGTTTCCGGATCGGTTTTGACGCGAAAGGTAGGGTCTTCGTCGGTTAGACGATACAAAGAGGCGGCTAGTTTTTCCTCTTCCGCCTTGGTTTTGGGTTCAATGGCGATGGAGATCACGGGTTCGGGAAAGTTCATGGGTTCAATCAATATGGGATGATCGGGATCACAAAGGCTGTCGCCGGTTTTGGTTTCTTTGAGCCCCACGGCTGCCACTATATCGCCTGTGGAGATAACCTTGATCTGGGTTCGATCATTGGCGTGCATAAGGAGCAGCCGGTTGATTCGTTCATTTTTATCTTTATTGACATTATAGACAAAGCTGCCGGCGTTGATTCTGCCCGAATAAACCCGCAGATAGGTCAGTTTTCCCACATGGGGATCGGAGGCAAGTTTGAAGGCGAGGGCGGAAAAGGGGGCGGAATCATCCGGTTTTCTGACCTCCTTTTCTCCTGTCGCCGGATTTTCTCCTTCAATGGGCGGCACATCCAGGGGGGAGGGGAGATAAGATATGACGGCATCAAGGAGGGGTTGTACTCCCTTGTTCCTGAATGCGGATCCGCACAAAACCGGCGTGACATCCGCCTGAAGCGTGGCTTTTCTCACCGCATTGCCGATGTCATTTGGATTCAGCGTTTCTCCCGCGAGGTATTTTTCCAGGAGCGCGTCATCATACTCAGCGACGGTTTCCAGCAACTTTTCCCGATACTCGATGGCGTCTTTCATCAATTCAGGGGGAATCTCGCCAGTCAAAAAAGAAACGCCAAGATCAGACTCGCTTTTTTCATTCCAGATATAAGCGCGCATTTCAATGAGGTCCACAACGCCGACAAATTTATCTTCCGCCCCGATCGGGAGTTGAAGAACAACCGGGTTGGCGTGAAGACGCTCTTTCATCATGCGAACAGCGCCAAAGAAATCTGCGCCGATTCGGTCCATTTTATTGATAAAGGCTATCCGGGGGACATGGTAACGATCCGCCTGGCGCCATACGGTTTCGGACTGGGGTTCCACTCCGCCGACGGCGCAAAAGAGAGCGATCGCGCCATCCAGAACCCTGATCGAGCGTTCAACCTCAATGGTAAAATCCACATGTCCCGGCGTATCGATAATGTTGAAGGCGTAATCCTTCCATTCGCACTGTGTGGCGGCGGAAGTGATTGTGATGCCCCGTTCCCGCTCCTGGATCATCCAATCCATTTCCGTGGAACCTTCATTGACATCCCCGAGTTTATAAGTTCTTCCCGTGTAGAATAAAATTCTTTCGGTGGTGGTTGTTTTCCCGGCGTCGATGTGCGCCATGATACCGATATTTCTCAATTTATCCAGGGAATTCTTTTTAGACATGGTTACAATACTCGCAAATTAAATAACATAAAAAAAAACCGGCAGAAAGGGATTCTTTTTGCCGGCGTTTTGTATAAGGATATTACCAGCGGAAATGAGCGAAAGCCCTATTGGCTTCAGCCATTTTGTGGGTGTCTTCGCGTTTTTTGACGGCTGTACCAACCTTGTTATAGGCATCCATCAGTTCATTTGCCAGACGCTCCACCATAGTTCTTTCGTTGCGCCCCCGCGCGCTGGCAAGAATCCAGCGGATGGCAAGAGCCTGCCTTCTGCTCGGTCTTACCTCGGTAGGGACCTGATAGTTGGCGCCACCCACGCGGCGAGACCTGACTTCCAGAAGGGGTTTGACATTTTCCATAGCCTGGTTGAACACGGAAACAGGGTCTGACTCCTTGATTTTCGAGGCAATAATGTTCATGGAACCATAGAAGATTCCTTCGGCGACAGACCTTTTGCCCCTTTTCATAATGGAATTAATGAATTTGGAAACCA
>JAFGFK010000446.1 GCA_016931135.1 Candidatus Sumerlaeota bacterium
CGGTAATATACGCGATCTGTTTAGAAGATAACAGATCTTTCATTCGATCCATGAGAGCCGGTCGTTCAATCATTCCCTCCAGAACGAGACTTTCTTCCCACCAGGGATTATAGCGATAAAAAAGCTCTTCCATGCAAGCCTTCCAAAAACAGACAATATATATACGTTCTTATCGTATAATATAATAATAATTTATACGATAAAGGCGGATAGATTGTAAAGGATTTTTTTTGATTGATGGAAGGATACCAGATGATTCATCCTAAAGACTTTTCAGATCAATCCAGTAGGACGGGTCTCCTGACCCGTTCCGGAGCGGGGGCTCATCTTAATCCAAATCTCGCATCCAGATGCGAAATTAAGGAATGGATGGGGGGATTTAATCTTATAAAATATTATAGCCTGACCCCAATATTTTCCTACAAATAATTTGACAATAATATACGTAGAATGATAAAAATCAAGCGTTACCGTTTTTTTTTGAAAGCAGGAGATTCATAATCATTATTTATTATGCACAGGTTTCATGAACAAGGAGAAATGGATATGAAAAAGGGCATTATTTTATTTTCTGTCTTTATATCTGTATTGATTTTTCAAACCGTATGGGGTGATCTTGTCCCGGGCTCGAATACCAGCGCCATGCTTCCCAAAACGGAAGGCAAGTATAAAATCGCTGAAGAGACGCCGCCTCCAACGCCCCCGGAAACTCCGACGCCTACTTTCATTCCCACGCTAACGCCTACCCCAACATCGACTCCAACGCCTACATCCACCCCAACGCCTACGCCGACGCCAACGCCAACCCCGAGTCCCACCCCTACAGGGACTTATGTATGGAGCCAGCCAAAGGATAACACGGGAAGGGGGGTAGTTTCAGTACATTATCTGGATCAAGATGAGGGAAAATACAGCGCCGATGACTTCAGGATCATAGATCCGGTTCAAATCCATACCATTGTTGTCGAGGGTTTTCATCATCCTCAGGCGACAAAACCTGTTCAGTATTATTTCTGGTACATCTATCCAAACAGGAACGGGCATCCTTTAGGGCATCCGCTTGACGGCATTGGAAGGGAAGTATGGAGTTACTGCTGCAAACCGGATGCTCCCGAGGTCATTATAGGAGACCATTTATTGACTCTTGATTTAAATACAGGGAATGTTCCGCCCCTCATACTCGAACGAGGGAAATATTGGTTATGTTGTTTCGCGGGAGTCCTGGATGAAACATATAAAAACTGGTACGTCAGAACCAGCGCTACGGAAAACCTGGAGCCATCCCACATTATCGATCTTACTATTGGACAGGTAAAAGCCGCACCCCTCTGGGAAAGCTGGCAGGATAATTTTGGACCGGAATTTTATGATGCTGCGTTCAGCCTTGAGGGATGGAAAATCACGCTCGACAGTTATAAAAAATGGGCTCAACCTCCCTCACGGAATCCAAACTCCGATCACCCGGAGTGTTATTACGGGTGGAACGAGTATAGTTTTTACTTTGAAAGTCCGGTGATGGCGGATGATTTTCTATGTTCCGATACCCGTCCCATTACGAACATCCACTGGTGGGGATCATACCAGGGTTGGACATCGCCTGAACCCCCGCCGCTCGTGGTTGTTCCTTCCACGTTTCATATCGGAATATGGACGGATGTGCCGGCGGAACAAAATGGTCTTTACAGCCACCCGGGAACCTTGATCAAGCAATGGGTGGTTCCCATACAGGAACTCCAGGAGCAAGCCGTGGGATGCGACTGGTATCCGGAATATACGACAGAAACCTGTTTTATGTATAATTACGCAATCCCGGAAGCCGACTGGTTCTACCAGGATGAGGAAACAACAAGCGTCTTGTGGCTCAGCGTTGCAGCGATGTATACAGGACACTTCCCCGCTTCGTGCGCATGGGGATGGAAAACAAGGGATTATTTTTTCAATGATGAAGCGGTTGCCATAAACTTACCCAAGAGTCCCGAAACAGGGGATGTTTACCAGGATGGGAAGCCTGCGAGCCTGATCTATCAAAGGGGACCCTGGGATATGGCGTTCGAGATAACGACCAACGTCCCTCCCTATCCCCCAACGCCAACTCCAACTCCAACTCCAACGGCAACCCCCACTGCAACACCCACGCCTTCGCCATCACCAACACCAACACCTTCGCCAACGCCAACGCCTTCGCCCAGCGCCACACCAACGCCAACTGGTTCACCAACGCCATCGCCATCCCCAACGCCACCCACGGAATACAAGTGGAATCAACCGCCCGGACATAATCCCCAATCCCCGTTCCCGGAATGTTTCTGGGGATGGGATGTATTATCCGTTTATGATGGGCCGCAGATTGTTGCGGATGACTGGTTATGCACAAACACAAAGCCGGTGACGGATATTCACTGGTGGGGATCTTATACAGGATGGAACGATAACGTACCGCCTGATATATCCCCGGATTTGTTCCATATCGGAATCTGGACGCATGTTCCAGCAATGAGCAAAGGAACATCCCCTCATCCCGGAGTGATGATATGGGAGAGAGCCGTACCCCGGAGTCAGGTAAATGAAACCTATGTTGGGTGTGACTATTTCCCCCAGAAATCGCTTGAAGCGTGTTACAGATACGAGACATTCCTCCCTCAAAACAAATGGTTTTATCAGGAAGGGGAATCGAATATCTACTGGATCAGCATATCGGCAATCTATATCGGAATTGATGAAATGGAAAACGCCTGGGGGTGTCTAACCAGAAAACATGTCTATGGTGAAGCTGCGAAAACAATTATGAATCCCACGAATCCGACCAGCGGCACTGCGTATTTAAACGGGGAACCGATCAAGGATGATTTAATGAATCCTTTTGACATGGCGTTTGCCCTGACGACGATTATCACCCCAACGCCGACTCCAACGCCAACCCCGACGCCGACGTTCACTCCGACGCCAACGGCAACAGGCACATTCACTCCAACCCCGACACCGACAGTTTCTCCCACAGCGACTCCGACCGTTACTGCGACCGCTTCGCCAAGCCCAACGGCGACAGAAACTCCCACGCCAACGCCGACGCCTACGCCGACTCCCACAAAAACGCCTACGGCGGAGATGCAGCTCATCATCGATTATCTGCTTGGGAAGAATCCAACGCCAACGCCGGATGATCTCAATGAAGATGGCTATGTCGATATAGCAGATTTGATCTGGCTGATAATGCCACAACCAGGAATGTAGTAAGAGACATACGGGGTCAAGATGCACCCGATATCAGGGTTGTTTATCCTGCGGATCGGAGAGGAAGACCCGGGAGAAAAGGGAGGGGTCGCGGAAGTTATTCGCCCCGCCTCGCCACACGAGCTGCCTGTGGGAGTAATCGCCGGAATCAATGTCATCCAGGGTAAACTCGCACCCGAAAGTCATGCCTAAGGAAGGCGTTTCCTGCGTCAGATTCTTCCAGGGAATGGCGATTTCCAGGCAGTAATAATCCTCCAGGATTTGGGATGCCATTTTCACATCCAGGAATTGAACTTTTGAAGGCTGCCATACCTTAAAGAGACCTCTTGGGTAAGCTGCATCTGGTGGAACGGCGAAAATCTGAAAAACGCTGGGGGAATATTGCGGTTTGCCGAGTTCGGAATCTTTTCTCATATCGAGAAATATCTCCAGCGCATCGCCGGTCCAGGGGGTTTCTTCTCTCAGGGGATTCATGACATTTCTGTCCATGATGCGGGCGAAGATATAAAGGGATTTTGCATCCCAGGCAAGAGAGATTTCCCCGCGAAAATCCGCCATATCATCCAGAAGGTCCCAACCGGTTACGAAATTTTCCCGACCTTCCAATGTGAAGGGGCGATAATTCCTCCAGTCATCGAATTTCCCATCGATTACAGGGGATTCGGAGCAACGGGGGATGGAGTTGGCTTCGATATAAGTATTCCTGACAAATGTCATTCCGTCAATCTCGGTAAGGATTTTCACCTTATTGCTTTCAGGTTTATCATTGGGAAGGAAAAAAGGCGTCAGGTCAAAGGAAACCTCCCTTGTTTCATCGGCAGCAAGATTTACAGGCAATGGCGGGGTGACAAAGGAGTTGTATCCCTCCCGCTTCATGCTGAGCGAGAGACTCAAATCGTTTTCGGCGACATTTTTGATCTTGAACCTGAGAGCGGCGTTCCCCTGTGAGGCGTCGATCAATTCCGCCCTCGAGATTTCGACCGGCTGCTCTGCGACAAGGTAACGCACAGCCGGCAGAATTTCCAGGGCGCTGTCTTTCAATTCAAGATTCGCCTCCATCCTGATTTCCGAATCCGGCTGATCGAACAGCGCTGCAATCTCTTTATGTTCCAGTGAAAAGTCGAAGGGAATCTGTGAATACTTATCTGTTGAAACAATTATTTCCCTGGTAAGAAGCGTTTTTGTTTCATGAGGCGGAATCGCGAGGGAAAAAGACAAGGTTCCGGTTCTGGGAAAGGCGGAGAGATTATACAATCGGACCTCGCCCTGTATGGAGGATGCGTTCCATTGAATGTCGCGCTGTTCGGTTCTGATCTCGATCCACAGGTCTTTCAAAACATTCAGGTTTGGAGAGGAAGAGATGACAGGTTTTTGAGAAGGTTTTTCTAAAAGATGTTCATCCAGCTGGAAAACATCGAAATCCATGAGAAAGACCGGATCCTTGTCGATATACAGGGAACAGACAAGGCTCTTTTTCTTTTCGCGTTGGAATCCATACATTCCGCGCAAAGCAAGATTTTTCTGGCGCGTTTTGAAAAACACGGAAGGTTTGTGGGTTTTTCCATCCACGCTCCATAAAACCATGCGCCCTTTCGATCCCTTTGCAAAAACAAGCGCTTCCACGGGGAGGGGCATTTTATAACGCCCCATGTAATGAAATCCGTCGAGCGTTACAAGGAGGTTGGAAAGGGCGATCATGCCGCATTTGGGCTGCCAGCTTGTTGGTGTTTCTTCAAGGATGCCCCAGAAGCTGACTCCATGTTCGATAAAGGAGGGAAGGGAGAAGAAGAAGAATCGCTGGACGCCTTCGCTGAGGGCGAGGCAATAGGCTTGAACCAGGTAACGCGCCTGATCTCGTTCCGATTCATCCACCAGATCGTTCATTTTTTCCGTGGAGGTGACGCCCATTTCCGTGATCCAGATCGGTTTGTCATAACCGAAGCGGTTCATGAGTTTTCGGCATTGCCTGATTTTTCCCGGAAGGGCGTAAACTGGCCCGTAATGATGGAGGTTAAAGACGTCGAAATATTCACAGGCTCCGTTTTCAAAGACCTTTTCCACCATGCGAATGCCTTCCTTATCGGAAAAGACCTCGTTTCCCCAGGTGAGGTTGCCGGAGACAAGGGTGACGGAACCGAAGAGGGATAAAGCCTGGGGATTGCCATTTTTCACGCCCAGGTAACCTGCTTTCAATACCCGGGCGTATTCATCCGCGCTTCCGAGGAAAAACACCGGGATGTCGAATTCATTCCAGAGTTCCCAGGCTTGAACCTGTTTTGAGAAATGCGAAGCGATGGTTTTTGTAAAGAGATAACAATCGCGCGTATCTTCGGGGGCGAATTTTGTGATATGTTGTTCCTTTCCGGGAATCGCGGGCGCCGCCCAGTGAGCCGTATCATGAAATACCTGGAGGATGGAAATGCCGGCATCATTCTGGATTTTCTGGGAATCGTCATAGCGTGACCAATCCCATTTTTCGCGTTCGGGCTGTACCTGGTTCCAGGAAATGCGGTCGCGCGTCCACAGGACGCCGATGCGTTTCATGATTTCCGCCGCTTTTTGAATTTTCTCTTTCGAGGGGGCGCGCCAGCTGAGGAAGGCGTCAACGGCAAAGGGGGCGTTTTGGGGAGTGAAGACTTGTTGTGGTTTGCAAATCACGCCCAGCTTGATGAAATGCCTGGAAACATCATCTCCGGGATACTTGAGTTCCACAATATAGGAATAATAACCCGGGGGAAGTTCGCCGATTTTATCCCTGATGACGCGGGGAGATTTATCAGGAATTGCGAACATCTTTCTCCGGAGTTCGCTGTTTGCGTCATCGAGGAGGAGAGCGGTGGCGGAAAGAGGTTGGACGCCGTTCTTATCGGAAAGCATCATCTCAATTGCGATGGTATCTCCTTCAAAGAAGAGATTACCTGGTACATCGAGTTTAAAATCAATTGGTGGGGAGGATGAATCTGATTGTCCGATGGAAACAGCGGAGATAAGAATAACAATGAAAAGAGAAATACCGCGCGTTTTCACGGAAGAAGGATTTAGCGTTTTCATGAGAATTTTTTCCTGCCCTCCAGGGCTTTGCCGAGGGTTACGCTGTCTGAAAATTCAAGGGATCCCCCCATAGGGACGCCCAATCCGATTCTGGTAACCTCCAGATCGAAAGAGGCGAGTTGTTTCGAGATATAAAGGGCTGTGGCTTCGCCTTCCACATCGGGATTGGTGGCGAGAATGACCTCCCGGATACCGCCTTTCTCGATGCGATCGAGGAGTTCTTTGATTCGGAGGCGATCTGGGGTAATGCCCTTCAGGGGAATGATCCTTCCCTGGAGCGCATGATAAATGCCATGATAAACGCCGGAGCGTTCGAAAGCGGCGATGTCCATGGGATCTTCAACAACGAGAATGCGATCTTTTTTCCTCGAGGGATCAGAGCAGATGGAACAGGGGTCATGTTCGGTGAGATTGAAGCATAGGGAACAGAAAAATATTTTTTCTTTCACGGCTTTGATGGAGGAGGAAAGCCTGAGCGCCTCATCTTTTGGCATCTTGATGATATGATAAGCGAGCCGTTCGGCGCTTTTCCTTCCGATGCCGGGAAGTTTGTTCAGTTCCGCAACCAGGGTTTCGAATGAAGATGATCGTTCGAGCATAAAGCGCGCCTTCCACCGGGGGATGCGAATGGATCAATATCCATATTTATGAAGAAGCGATTCAAAAGGGCAAACCGGGTAATTTCATGCCGCCGGTAAGTTGCGACAGGTTATTCTGTCCCAATTCCTTGGATTTGGCGACGCCTGCGTTCACGGCAGCGAGAACGAGGTCTTCCAGCATTTCGATATCTTCCGGATCGACCGCTTCGGGGGAGATTTTAATGGAGAGCAGTTCCTGCTTGCCGTTGAATTTGACCTGGACCGCGCCGCCGCCGGATGAAGCCTCTATGGACTGTTTCGCCAG
>JAFGFK010000051.1 GCA_016931135.1 Candidatus Sumerlaeota bacterium
CGGGCTAATCCCGATTATAAGGATGCGCGCCTGGGACTCGGCGTCCTGTTGATGGACATGAAAAAATATGATGAAGCCATCAAGGTATATCGGGATGCGATTGATCTGCATCAGGATTTCGCTCCCTATTATAACAATCTCGCGGTTGCTTTGTCATCTAAAGGTGATACGGAAGGGGCTCTTGAGAATCTTATGATCGCGCTCCAGTTGAAGCCTGATTTCGTTGATGCGCTCAGAAATCTGGGAATTATAATGCTTGATCGAAACGATCCTGTCCAGGCGAAGGAGCACTTATCGCGAGCGCTCCGTCTTTCTCCTGATGACAAAGATATACGACAGTGGCTTGACAAGGCGCTTCAGATGGATTCACGCCCGCCAATACAAAATTCGCCTGATTAAGAATTTTAATTTTTCCCCTTAAAGGATCATTTATATATTAGCAAGGCTTGCGAAAACCATGAGGTGACTTCATGGGGGCGGGTGATCGCAGTGCCCACGACAACGGCGTAAGCGCCCATCTGTATGGCTTTTGCAGCGAGTTCCGGAGCGTTGAACCTGCCTTCCGCGACAACCGGCGCATCCACTTTTTCGATCAATTCTGAAAGAAGTTTCCAATCCGGCTCTTTTTTCTGGGGCGAGTAAGGCGTGTTTCCTGACAGCGTGGTTGCGATAGCGTCCGCGCCGAAACGAACCGCGGCAATTCCCTCTTCGAGCGTGGAACAATCCCCCATAACAGGGATATCGAGTTCCTTGTGAATCCGTTCGATCAGTTCACGCAGGGTTTCTCCATTGGGACGGGGACGCCCCGTGGCGTCGAGGGCTATGACGTCCGCCCCGGCTTCGGCAATCACCCGGGCAGATTCAAAGGTCGGCGTGATATAGACCTCGGATTCCTTTGATATGATTTTGTAGATTCCTATCAGGGGAAGGGGAACGCGCTTTTTTATGGCTTTGATATCGGAAGGGGCGTTTGCCCGGATTCCGATTGCGCCTCCGATGCGTGCGGAATCCGCCATACGCGCCATGATATCGCTCGAAAAAAGCGGCTCGCCCTCCCGCGCCTGGCAGGATACGATCAGTCCCCGTGAAAAAATGTCCGTGAATTTTTTCATGATCAAAATCCTTGTTACAATCCGGATGTTATTATTTCCTGAGCCATTTTTGTACCGGGCGTTTGAATTGAAAATCCCCGGATTCCGCAATATACATGGTTTTTCCATCGGGGGAAAATGCAATTCCTGAAGGGGAATCCAGGGGAGGCCTCCCTCCGGCAATGTCTCCCAGAAACTCGCCGGATATCGAGAATATCCTGATCCTACCGTCTCCTTCACTGACGTATATGCGTTCATCATTCCCGATATTGATGGCGCCGGGCCTCGGGGAGACCGTTGTGAGCTTACCTTGGTATCGATATTCTCCCGGGTATCTTTCCCGGTCTGTTTGAAAAATATCCACTACCCGATCATCTTCACAAAGAAGATAGACGGATGCTCCGTCTTGAGTCACTGCGATCCCGCGGGTAAGAGATGGATTGTCGTACATGGAATCATCAGGGGAAACGCAGGCGATCTGTATATCGAACAGCGGTTTGCCATCGGGGGAGATTTTGGTCCATCTCCTTCGCGTCAGGTTGGCGATATAAATATCCCCCTTTCCATCGATGGCAAGGGCGCCGCATATCATATCTTTCATTTCAAAAGCCGGCAGGGGCTGCCCGGAATCGGTATCGAGCCGGAGAATCCTGTTCCCGCTTGAAATATAAGCGATGCCCCTTTCCCTGTCAATGGCGAGACCCGCAGGCGTCTCGATCGGGACGCTTTTCTTTTCCTCCGCCCATGCCGTTTTGATCGGACTGTTGGGAGAAGGCGAACCGTCCGGATTGAAAATCATCACGGCATTCTCGTTCCGGATGCACGCCCATAAACGATTCCTGTCATCGGCGGCGGGATATTGGAGTCCGCAGAAGGGTTCCGTGAAACTTTTTTCGCAGGAATATTCCTTCAGGATGCGATTGAGACTTACGCGTACCAGTTCGCTCGATCCCAGGGCGCGATCCATGAGCCCTCCTTCATTCACATCCGCATCATTGTCGCGCGCGTAAATCCTGAAATACAGGGCGTCATATTTTTCTGAAAAGATAATATCCTGATCAGTCGCATACGCGTCGTTATCACTCAGGGATAAGGTGGCTTCTTTTCCGGCGGGGAAGAAGGGATCAGCGCCATAAACCAGGTAAACGCCTTTTTCGTAAGATCCTCCCGTAGCGTCGTAAACTCCGGAAGCGTCCGTTATTTCGCACAAAACCTTGAAAGGCTTTCCGGATTCAACAGGATAAGGTTCGACGCGTACGTTTTTAATGAGCGGTCCCGTATTATCGTCATCCCTGATCAATAGCCAGTTGAGTTTGGGGCATGGAACGGGTTCCTGGAAGGGACCCTTTAACAATTCATCGGCAAATTGACTCGGGAGATGATCCTTGAAAAGGGAGAAATAATCGAAAAACGCCAGGCCTCCCGTATTCAAGGAACGGCAGGTTTCAACCTGCTTCAGAAGGGTTTCCTTATCTTCGATCATATAGGCGCCAATGCCCGGATAAACAAAACGCTGGTGATTGTTCAGAACATGATCCTCGAGCAGTTTTCGGAATGTCTCGTGAGAGGAACGGTAGATCATGGGCATGGAGATATCCAGAACGCCCTTTGCAAGCCAGCCATGCGCATCCTGGAAATAATTGATACTGCCTTCCGGAAAATTCGCCCATGTGGCTGCGGATACGGCAATATCGGGCCTGATTTCATGAATGCCTGCGTAACATTCCGAAATCAGGCTGTTGAGGGCGCCCCGGCGAAATTCCGCCCACTGTTCGGGATGTTCACGGAAATCCTTTCCAGAGGACTTCTTGAATTCCGCCAGGCTTTTCTCATCATAGGAATAATCCGGTCCCGGAAACCTGATGTAATCGAAATGAATTCCATCCACCTTGTAACGGGAGGCAAGGTCACAAGTCAGATCGAAAATATGTTTTCTGACATCGGGGATGCAGGGACTTATGAAGGTATAACCTTTTTGAAGCCTGGGCGGTTTTCCTTTTTGGGATAGGGGGTTCATAAACCATTCGGGATTCTTGTTCCAGATTTGAACGGGGCTTTTCGGGGGCGTATCGCCATTCCATCCGGGCATGGCGTTGATCCATGCATGAACCTGAATTCCCGCTCGATGGGCTTCCTCTACGGCAACGGCAAGAGGGTCCCACCCGGGGGGCGGACCCCCCAATTCCTCCGCCCATGGCTCGATTTGAGAGTCGAAAAAACAAGAGCCATTCCCCCGAATTTGAAGAATCATGGCATTGAAATTATAGTCCTGGAGGTTTTTGACGATCGTTTTGACGTCTTCGGGGGATTTGAAACTGTAACGCGTGATCCATACTGCCCTGAATTCGGGATTGGTCCTGCTTTCCCCGCGATCCGCGGCATATTTTTTCCTTTCCTTGCCTGTTCGCCTCGCTTCAGACGTTTGATTCAGATCGTGGATGATTTTTTCTTTCCAGGTTCTGCATGCAAACAGGGCAAGGAGTAAGAAAACGAGAAGAAGATGCGATTTTTTAGAACAGGCGCTCATTACTTGCACTCCTTGATCAGTTTATCCAGGATATTCAGGGCGTCCATGGGAGTGATCTCGTTGATATTGAGTTTTTTCAGTTGTTCCACAGCCGGATGTCCCACGCCGTCGAACAGGCTAAGCTGAATGATCGCGTTTTCAGCGGCGCGCGGGCGTTTCTGACTTTTCCCGGATGACTCCACATTGATTGCGTTTCCGCATTCCAGATCGAATAAAATCTCCTTGGCGCGGAAAACCACCTCCCGGGGAACTCCCGCCACCTGCGCCGCATGGATGCCGTAGGAATGATCCGTGCTTCCCGGCGCGATCTGGTAAAGAAAGGTGATTTTTTCATCTTTTTCCAGTATGGCGGCGTTGTAATTCTTGAGCTTGGACATGTTCTGCTCCAGGCTTGTCAGCTCGTGGTAATGCGTGGCAAAAAGGGTCTTGGGATTTTTTCCCTTCCTGTTATGCAGGTATTCGATCACGGCCCAGGCAATGCTGAGCCCATCGTAAGTGCTTGTGCCGCGCCCGATTTCATCGAGGATCACGAGGCTGTTGCTCGTGGCGTTATTCAGGATATTGGCGGTTTCATTCATTTCCACGAGGAAGGTGCTGAGTCCCTTTGTGATGTAATCCATGGCCCCCACCCTTGTAAAAATCCGATCCACGATGCCGATACTCGCCCGTTTTGCCGGTACGAACGATCCGGTATGAGCCATGAGCGTAATCAAAGCCACCTGGCGGATATACGTTGATTTCCCCGCCATGTTAGGTCCGGTGATGAGGAGAATCTGATTTTTATCCTGATCGAGAAGGGTGTCATTGGGCACAAATGCCTGATCCAGGTTCATGGCTTCCAGCACGGGATGCCTTCCTTCGATAATGTGGATTTTGCCATCCTCGGTGATCTGGGGCGCTGTATAATTACCCGCAATGGCTGCCCTTGCATGGGAATTCAGGCAATCCAGTATGGCGATGAGGCTTGCCAGCGCCTGGATTTCTCTTGTGTATTGCGCGGTTTCCTCCCGCAGCGCCTCGAACAGGGAAAATTCCAGGCTCTGGATGCGTTCCTCCGCATTCAGGACGATTTCCTCTTTTTCCTTCAGCTCCGGCGTGATAAATCGCTCTGCGTTGAACAGGGTTTGTTTCCGGATGTAATCGGAGGGAAGGGGGGGCCCGTTTTTGAGATTTGCCCGGGTGATTTCAATATAATATCCGAACACCTGGTTGAATCCGATTTTCAGGGTTTGATAGCCTGTTCGTTCCACTTCCTTTTTCTTGAGTTCGTTGATCCACCCCCTGGTATCCCGCGTGATTTGTCGAAGTTCATCCAGCTCTTCATGAAAACCGTCTTTGAAAATTCCGCCTTCCCGAAGGGAAAAGGGGGGATTGTCGATAATCGCCGAAATGAGTTTATCCCTTAATTCCGGAAGGGGATCGATCTCCCGGGATAATCTTTGCAGGTAAGGATCAGGCGTATCTTTGAGAAGGGATTTCAGGGGTTCTATCTGTTCCAGGGAAAGCCGGAGGGAGAGAATGTCCTTGGGGTTTGCCGTTCTGCATCCCACGCGCGCCATAATGCGTTCCAAGTCGTACACCCCTTTCAGACGCTGTTCCAGCTGTTCGCGAAGTCCTGTATGATCGTAGAGTTCCTGAACCGCTGCGATCCGCTCATCGATCGCCAGTTTGTCTTTTAAAGGTTGCAGTATCCAGGATCTGAGTAATCTTCCGCCAAGGGGCGTTGTCGTACGATCCATGATGGAAAGAAGCGTGCTGTCCCTTCCCCCATGGAGATTCTGCGCCAGTTCCAGGCTTCGCTGAGTGGTATAATCGATGATCATGAAATCCGACGTGGAATAGACGCGGATGGTATTGATATGGGTAAGCGCAGTTTTCTGGGTATCGCGCAGATACTTGATCAGAGAGCCCGCAGCGCCGATTGACGAGAGCAGATTCTCCGCGCCGAATCCATGCAGGCTTTGCGCGTTCAATTGTTCCAGAAGGAGACGCCGCCCTTTTTCCGGATCGAAATCCCGATCTTCGAGCGAATTGACCATGATATTGTTGCTTGATCCCAGGATTTGAAGAACAGTCTCCCGGGAGGACTCCGGTACCAGGATTTCCGCAGGTTGGAGTCTTGCCAGCTCGGTAAAAAGCTCCTCGCGGGCTTTCCGGGAATCGAATTCCGTAACCGCAAAGGCGCCGGTGGATAAATCCACAATCGCGACGCCCCAGGTTCCCTTGATCTCGTTCAATGCGAGAAGAAAATTGTTCGCCTTGTCTGTAAGAAGGGCGTCTTCTACGAGGGTGCCGGGGGAAACGACGCGAACCACATCCCGCTTGACAAGCCCTTTCGCCTTTTTGGGATCTTCCATCTGTTCGCAGATCACCACGCGATGCCCGGACTTGATCAGTTTCCCCAGATAGGAATCCAGGCTGTGAAAGGGAAAACCCGCAAGCGGCATGGATTGCCCTTTGCCCATGCTCTTTTTGGTGAGGGTGATGTTCAACGCCTCGGAGGCTATCCGGGCGTCTTCATTGAACATCTCGTAGAAATCCCCCAGCCGGAACATGACGATATAATCCTGGTATTGGGACTTGATATGCCGGTACTGGCGATATAAAGGCGTTGAATTTTCCATCATATTATATCTATCCGCCGTTTAAATAAAGATTGAATTATCCTGGAAAATGGAAATATAAATCAACAGGTTCTCTTACTACGGGAAATTTGTGATTACAATCAAATTTTATTATGAACGGGAAAACAGAAAATTCCGAGAATTATCATCATATCCTGAATGAATATTATCATGCGATAATGTCCATGAAGGATGGAAACTTTGAATTCGATCTTCCCATCACCGGGGAAAAATGGGACAGGATCGCCCATGCCCTGAATGATTTGAGAAGCGCCCTTGTCAAACGTTCCAGGGAAACCTTCCTTATTTCTCAGATCAAGGATCGGATCAATTCCGGCATGACGCTCGATGAAATCCTGAATTACTGCTTTGAATCCTTCCGGGAGATCATCCCCTATAACAGGATCGGTTTTGCCGTTGTCGAGGAAGATGGGAAATCCGTCCGGGCTGTATGGGCAAGGTCCGACGCCCGGAAGATGATCCTTGAAAAGGATTATTCCGCGTCGCTCACAGGCAGCAGCCTGGAACGGATCATGCAAACCGGAAATCCCCGCATCCTGAATGATCTCGAGGAATATTTCCGCAATCATCCCCAATCCCTCTCCACAAAAAAAGTGATCGATGAAGGTATGCGTTCCAGCTTGACCTGCCCCCTCATGATCAAAGGGAAACCAGCGGGATTTCTCTTCTTTTCCAGCATGAAAACAAATACCTATAAAGACATCCATATCGAAATCTTTCGTGAAATAGCCGAACAGGCGGCGTTGATCCTCGAGAAGGGGAGGCTGTATCAGTGGCTTCACGATCTCAATGAATTGAAGAATACCCTTTTGGGAATTGCGGCGCATGATCTCAAAAATCCGATCGGGGTCATCAAGGGATTTTCCGAACTCCTTATGGATGGCGTGTTTGGCTCTGTTACCGAGCAGCAAAAAAAGTATATTCTTCGTATTCATACCAATTGTGACGCCATGTTGAAACTGATAAACGACCTTCTTGAAATCAGCGCCATTGAATCCGGAAAACTGGAATTGTCCCTTCAAGAGATCGATCCTGCTTCGTATCTCGAGGAGTTCCATGAATACAGCCGCATCATGGCGCGGCAAAAAGGCATTAATATGGTTATAAATGCGCCAAAGGAATTGCCTAAGGCGGTTCTTGATCCAAACCGCATCAACCAGGTATTGAACAATCTCGTGAGCAACGCCATCAAGTATTCCTATCCGGAAACGACGATCACTCTCAAGGCGCGCGTCAATGACGCCAAGTATTTGGAGATTACCGTTCAGGATCAGGGGCAGGGTATCAGCGAGGAATATATTCCCCTGTTATTCAGGGATTACCAGAAAGCCGGCTCGCGCCCCACCGGAGGGGAGCAGAGCTCCGGACTTGGATTGGCTATCGTGCGGAGAATCGTCAGGGCGCATGAAGGGCATTTCCACATCGAAAGCAAACTGGGAGAAGGTTCCGTTTTCTCCATCGCCCTCCCCCTGAAAGGTCCTCAGAAACAAAAAGCCGATTACAGGGAATTATAACAATCCGAACGCGAGAACGGGGAGTCCCGGATACGCCACGGAGGAATCCGAGTGACCCAGTACTATGCCGTTTTCCTGAGCTGTGACAGTTTCCAGAAGCTTGCCAAAGGCGTTATAAACCCTGGCAACAGGCTGCCTGTGCCGCACAGGATCGCCCGGATTCGCCAGGAAACGGATGATGCCGCTGGATGCGCTCAAAGGCTTGTGGGAATATCGTAAAATCTTCCCTTGAAACTCCGGTAACAAGGGATACGCAAAAGGCGCAGCGGAATCCTGCGTCATTCCGAGGTGAGTGAGGATGTTCCATACAGAACGAACCCCGTATTGCACGTTTTGTTCGTTGACAACATAAGCCTCGCCAAGTTCCAGTGTCAGGGCGGGAATCTGGTGAATCATCAGGCTTCCGCTCAGGGTTTTCTGGAATTCGTTTTCCTCGGTGTCTCTCCCTTGTTCCTGAATCATCAAAAGCCCGGTCTTCCGCGCAAAATTCTGGATGAGTGAATATATCTCCCTGTGATGTTCGCCCGGGAAAGGATCGATGACAGTATAGGGAATGGAACTCCGCCAATCATTATGGAGATCAAGAACAACCGCAGGGCGGGTTTTCGTGATTTCCGCAAAAATGGTATGAGCAATTCTATGAGCCAGGGAACCGTTCTTATTCCCGGGAAAAGACCGGTTCAAATCTTCGTTCCCAATCGAAATCTGACGCGAGATCACTTCGAATCCCATGGGATTCATAAGGGGAAAGGCGTTGAGTTCTCCCTGGATCAGGGGATATTTTCTCAGGCGTTTGAAAATTTCCTGAATCACGACGACCCCGCCCACCTCATCTCCATGAGAACACCCTGTGAGCCATACAACAGGTCCTGGTTTGGGCGACTTTGCCTTCATCATGGCAAGACGCCTCTGGGATAGATCGGATCCGGTCATAATCTTCAAAAAGGAATAATTCAGGTTCTGGTTTGTTTTTTTCTTCATAAAATAAATCCTTGCAAAAACAAGGCAACAAATCAATCCTTTTATGAAAA
>JAFGFK010000447.1 GCA_016931135.1 Candidatus Sumerlaeota bacterium
CCAGGAGTTTTCCCGGAGTTCCATGTCATCGATCAGGGCGCCTTCCATGCCTGACCATAGGATGCGGCTGGTTCCGCCGGTTGCGACAAGATCATTAGGAACGATCACATTGGGAAAATCGATGCAATCCACGAAATAATCGGAGAGATTCTGAATCGAGAGGTCCCAAAAGGTGAAGGGTTCGGATTTTTTGCACAGTATGTGAATGATGATACTAATGGGAAGCCCGGCGAGATTCTCGTAACTGATGACGACGATGATGTCCCTGCTTTGATCGGTCACCTCGGAACGAACGGATGTTTTCCGGGAATCGAAACAGGTGATATCAGCAGGATTTCCCTTATCATCGCGGATACGCAGGGTGAAGATGGAAGAGGGAGGCGAAGTTTTATGGATGAACTCCTTTTTGCCGTTATGAAAGGATAGAAGCGAACCTGTTACATCATCGAGCAACATGGAATAGAATTTTGTTTTTATAAGCATTTATACATATCCATAAAAAACATATCTCATTGATATTGAATAACTTATATAATCACATTTCTCTTGACATTTACAACATGTTTGTTGTACATCATAATTGTTTTACATCATAAACGTTGTGCCTTTTAGTAATTTCTTTAAATTCAGGAGGTTTTTCATGGTTACAAACAATATTGGATCGGTAGCGCGAGGGGAAGACTGTTTTGGAAGAAACGAACTTGTCAACCTTATATGGGATAAACTTGAAACAGGGCATATCCTCCTTGTTGCGCCGCGCCGATTCGGAAAAACAAGCATTATGTATTGCCTCCTGGATAATCCAAAAACTCGGTTTAAACTGATACGCATGGATGTGGAATATTTTCAAGAACCATCTGAGCTAATATCCGAAATGCTGATAAAGATTTCGAAGCTTACATCATTTGGTAAAATTGTTGAAGGCGTCTCAACTTTGCCCGGAAAAATTTTATCCAAAGTAAGGGATAACATCAGCGAAGTCGATTTATATAAAATAAAGATCAAACTCAAAGATGAAAACATGAAAAAACACTGGAAGATCATCGGGGAAGAAATTTTCCATAATTCGCCTGCAAATTACTAAAAGATTGGTGGTTGAGACATTACGGATTATCCGTGGGATTTTAAGGAGGTCAAATATGGAAATGCTTTATAATCCCGATAACATGGATGAAGCGGAATTAAGGGCAAGCTTTGTCGCGAGGCGGAAACTGATGGAAGATATGATCGAGATCATAAAAAGGCAACCTGAAGGCGCGGGCGTACAGCATATTGTGATCAAGGGCCCTCGCGGAATGGGAAAAACAACCGTTCTATTAATGCTCCGCCTTTTACTGAGAGATCATGGATTGGATAAGAAATGGCAGGCTGTAAAATTTCCCGAGGAATCCTACGGAATCAATGATCTGACCGATTTATGGCTGCAAGTGATAGATCTTTTATCCGAAGAAACCAGGGATGGTTCCATAAAAGAAAAAATTAAGGGGATGAAGGAGGAATTCAGGGATTCCGATGAACTGGGAGAGTCTGCTCTTGCCTTGATCAGAGATTGGAGCAAGGAACGAAATAAACGCCTTTTACTCCTGATCGATAATTTCGACATGATATTCGAACAGATCAATGATGAAAGGGAAAACGCAAGGCTTCGCGATGTTCTCATGAATGAAGGGTTATTTATGATCGTGGGAGGGGCGCTGACTTTTTTCGAGGAAGCCAGGGCGTATGATCAACCCCTCTACAATTTCTTCAAGATATACGATCTCCAGGGATTGAAATTCGAAGAGGTAAAGGAACTTTTACGAAAAAGGGCGGAGTGGGATATGATTCCAGATTTCGAGAATCTCCTACTTTCTAATGAGGGGAGACTTCGCGCCCTGGAATATTTCACAGGAGGCAACCCACGTCTTTCTTTGATGCTTTACAAGATCATCACTCAATCCGATATTTCAGAAGTAAAAAAAGCCCTGGAAAAGCTTCTGGATGAAGTGACGCCGTATTACAAGGCAAAAACAGAATCCCTTCCAGCTCAACAAAGAAAGATACTCGATCATATTGCAAAGATAAGCGGTCAAACTGGAGAAGGGCTCACTCCTGGCGAGATCGCTGTTTCCATTCGCCTCTCCCCCAACCTGGTAAGTTCACAATTGAAAAGACTTTCCGAAGTGGGATATGTAAGGTGCGCAAACCTTCGTGGAAGGCGAAAATTCTACGCACTTTCCGAACCTCTTTATTCCATATGGTACCAGATGCGAATGGGGAAAAATGCAAAGGAAAGATTGGGATGGTTGATCAATTTCCTGAAATTATGGTATTCTCCCGGAGAGGTAATCAAAGAATTCGAAAGGTTATTCACAATTTTTCATGAACATTTAAATAAAGAATCATGGATTAAAGCTCGTGACGTATTGGAACATGGAGAATATCTTGTGGATGCTGTTAAAGAGACTCCTGAATATTATAAAATATCGGATCAGATCAAGATAGGCAAATCGGAAACTGAGGAAAAGGCAACTATCGAATATGATAAAGGATGTAAAGCGCTAGAAGATGATAAATTTGATGAAGCATTGACTTTTTTTACAGATGCCATTGATATAAAACCGGATTTTTACATGGCTTGGTTAAAGAAAGGAAATGCATTCCTATCCCTAGGAAAAATTAATGACGCTATCAGGAGCTACGATAGGGCGCAGGGATTATTTTTGAATTTTGAACATGCTTTTGAAAATGCCTGCTCTATGTTACAAATAAATCATGAAGAGGGAGTCAAAAATATTATAAAGGCATTTGAAGTTTATCCAGAGGAACTAGCTAAAAGATATCTTGATATTCTGGATGCGTTTCCGAAAAATAAGATACCTTGGAAAACAAGAATGCAGTCATATTTGCTACTATATATCTTTCATATTATACAGGGGGATTTAAATCAGGCAAAAAAGGATATTGTGGAAGCGCAAGAATCCAAGAATTACATTGATCCGTCGGAATATATTAATAATCTTATCCCCTCTCTTATTGTTTCATTTATTCTTAAAAATGACATGATGAATCGTTTAATTTTATCCATGGAATTATCGGGAGAAGGTTTTCCCCTGTTTCGCGCCATAGATTATTTTATTAAAGGTGACAAAGCGTTGATAGAGAAACTCAATCCTGAGATTAAAAAGATAGTTCTGGAAATTACTGAACAATTAAAGGAAACTTCCGGGGAAAAAAGAAAACATGAGATAAAACCACAGAAAAGGAAACCTAAATACCAGTTGCGGCATCGCACCCGGAAACAACTCTGAGTAAAGAAAGAAATAATTTTTTCTTAATAGAATCCCTCTCATGATAGTTTCCATATTTCCTGGAACAATCCAAATTTGATAACTGATCCTTGATCCCTGTTCACTGTTTTGCATTGACCTTGTCGCCTTGTTTCATGGAGGCGTCGGGGGCGCGCACAATGACATCGTCTTTGGAAAGTCCTTCGGTGATCTCCAGTTCCAGGTCGCTTTTCAAGCCGAGTTTCACAATTTGCTTTTTCAAGACGCCGTTTTCGATCTTCAAAACATAGAACTCTCCATCCTGGGATTGGAGCACGCTGAACCGCGGCGCGATCAGTGCGTCCTTCTTTGAGGCGGTGAGAAATCGCGCCTGAAGTCTGTATCCAACCCCCAGGTTATCCGGGATGCGATCAAGCGAAATAATCACCCTTACGCGCTGCTGTTCCACACCGAGCGAGGACAGCTTGGTGAATCCGGCGGGTTCGATGCGTTTGACCTTTCCGGAAAAAGATTCCAACTGGGAAGAAGGCTGTAGAGTTACGCTGGTACCGGGTTTGATCCTGAGGGCATCCTGCGTGAGAACATCCGCCTCCACCTCGAGATCGGAGAGGTTCCCAATGAGAAGCAGGCGCTGCCCTGCGGGAAGGAGCGTGTCGCCCTGTTCATAACGCTCCAGCGCAATGCCATCCACAGGGGAACGTATGGAGGCAAGGTCGAGTTCATACTGCGCCCTTTCCAGCCGCACCTTTGCCTGGGCAAGCTGATGGAGCAATACGTCGCGTTCAAGGGATTTTCTTCCCAACCATTCATGCACGAATTGGGGTCCGAGGTTGTAAGCGGTAAAAATGGCGTTCAGGGCGGCGCGGACAAATTCCTGTTTTCGGAGTTCGATAAGGGTAGTTTCTGCTTCAAGGACATAATCCTCGAGTTCGCTTTGAGATATGGCGCCGGTTTTGATCAGGTCTTCCTGGCGATTCAATTCCTTTTCCGCTCTTTCCGCGCG
Organism: Candidatus Sumerlaeota bacterium; assembly: GCA_016931135.1. GTDB lineage: Bacteria > Sumerlaeota > Sumerlaeia > MWCT01 > MWCT01 > JAFGFK01. Next base: position 4,273 of record JAFGFK010000447.1, read on the forward strand.
CGCCTTTTCGGAATCGATCTGGGCGTCGGCGGCCTTGAGCGCCTCCTGCGCCGCCTGGATGGCAGCCTGGATTTCCTTCAACGCGGTTTGTTCCAGCTTGTCGTATTCGTTGACCGCAATCTGCCCCTGTAATTCCCTGATAGCGGCTTCGGCTTCCTGAACCGAATGTCGAAAGGGAACCAGGTCAAAATCCGCGATTTTCTCGCCGGAGTTCATCCGGTCGCCTGGTTCGAGAGCGATTCGCGAGATGCGACCCGCAATGGGCATGGCGACAGTCCATGTTCTGGAAAGACGCGTTTTTGCGGGTTCGGAAAAGGACTCCCGTATTTCGCCGATTATGGGTTTGGCGGTTTCGACTTCCCTTGCTTTTATCTTCCCTATCCCCTCGCATGAAGCGAGAATCAATAATGCGCAAAAGAGGAAACGATAGAATATATTTTTCATACCATATATTCTCCCCGATATAATTTGATATTCACATCAATGGACCAAACATTCCACAATCCGCAAGAGAAGTTTGAAGTTTAAAGTTAAAAGTTTGAAGTGAGGAATTCAATCATTATTAAAAATTCCGCATTCCGCATTCCGCATTCC
>JAFGFK010000448.1 GCA_016931135.1 Candidatus Sumerlaeota bacterium
CAAAGCAATCCTTTTATGAAAATCCCTTGATTTTATACTGTTTTATGGAAAATCTTTACCGTTAATTGAATTATAAATCCTGGAACAAACAATCATGATAATATCTCAAGGTTACATTCATCTCAATTCCGCGCTCCGCATTCCGCATTCCCAAATCAAATATATCATAATGCTTTTTGTCTTTTTTTCAGGAGGCGCATATTCCATGCCACAAGGAGCGCTGCCGCCGGGCGATCACCTTCTCCACCTCAGGAGCGCTTATGATGGTTCAAATCAGCCGTACAGGCTTTTTATCCCCAGCGCCATCGGGAAGGATAAAAATCTTCCTCTTCTCATCGTTCTTCATGGAAAAGGGGTGGATCACGAGGCATGGTTCAAATATACCCCCGTGAAGGAACATGCGGAAAAGAGGGGATACATTGTCGCCGCGCCTTATGGTAGGGGAGATTATTTCTACAGGGGACCCGGCGAACAGGATGTTCTGGATATTATAGATACAGTCAAGAAGCAATACCCTGTAGATCCGGATCGCGTTTATCTCATGGGCCATTCCATGGGGGGGTGGGGAACCTGGTGGATCGCGCTTCGCCATCCGGACCTCTTTGCGACGATCTGCCCTATGGCAGCCTTCACGCCATTTGATCTCCTTCCCAACGCGCTTCATCTCTCGCCCTTCATCATCCATGATAAGGATGATCCGATCGTTCCCGTGGAGCAATCCCGGAAAGCGGAAAAAGAACTGAAAAGATTGAACATCCCCTTCCGCTACAAGGAGGAACAAGGTTTCGGGCATTCCAGCAAGATGATCGGCGCCAATTTTCCCGAACTCTTCGATTGGCTGGATTCCCACAAACGAATCTCCCAACCCGACCAGGTTCAGTATGTTACCATAACGCCTGCAAAAGGCGATGCTTACTGGGTAAACATTCTTGAAACAATCGATTACCCGGCTCTTGCTTCTGTCAATGCCACCTTCAAAGGGAATCATCATTTATCCCTGATCTCTCAAAACTGTAAACGCCTGAAAATCGATTTGAAGAGCGTTCCCTGGGATTTTGCCGAACCCCTGAAGATCAATATCAATCAAAGGGAATTTATGGTCAAAGATGGTTTGGGTGAGGCTGTATTTCTTTTGGAAGGCGTTTCAAAGAAATGGATTTTGAGTCAAAATCCGTCCGATCTCGCCTTTACGCATCAAAGCCCGGTATTGACGCATATTTCCATACAGGATGACATGATAACCAGCCCGAACCTTCTTACCGATGCTGCGGCAAGAATTCTTTGCGATGTATTGAATGCGGATGTTTGTCTCTTTTTCCCGGATTCCTTTCGATTCCCGGGTGGCCCATTGACGCAGGACGCCGTTCTCGATCTTTACGTTTATTCAGAGGAAAGACTGGCTTTGTTCGAATACAAAGGCGAAGCCCTCCCGATGATCATTGCGCAGTATCCGCAGATTTATCCTGAAGGGAAATACAAGCCGGAAGAGGGGAAAACCTGGCGCTGCCTCGCCCCGCTCAATATCATCGAAAAAATGGACATCCCTCATGAAATCCTTCCTCTTACGATAAAAGAATATCTCCTCAAATCCCTGTTTAATTGACATGAATATCTTGACTCCTATTCCGAGAGTCTTTATATTTATTGATAAATCATTGAAATGGAATTATTTTTTCTTTTATTGAAATGATTGTAAAAATGGGACTTACCAAGGTTACTACAAAAATTTCCGGAACGGAAGGTAATAAGGAATTTTATGAGGATATTTTCCTTGTTGATACCAGAGCAACAGATTCCCTGGCTCCCTCGGATGAACTTGAAAAAGCCGGGATTTCAAAGATAGGCAAAATGTCTTATTCATTGGCGGATGGCGCAATAAAGGAATATTACTATGGTATTGCAAAAATTGAATTCATGGGGGAAATAACAGCAGGACGAATTATTTTTGCCACACCAGGAACGGAACCGATCTTGGGCGTTACAGCCTTGGAGTCTGTTAGGATTATGGTTGATCCAGCTAATAAAACTCTTAAAAGATTACCCGCAATTCCTCTTAAGTGAAAGAATATATTTCTTGTACTTCTCGAAGCATTTTGTTGAATATAATGTCGATGCAATCACACGATAAAAACAAATATCAAATTCTCGGATGGATCGTTCTGGCAATCGCCCTTGGTGCCTATTTATATTTCCAGATACTTTCCCCTTTGTCCTATCTGCATTGCAACGATTTCAAACACCTTTACGTGGGGGCGAAGATCATTGCCCAGGGGAGAAACCCCTATGATCCGGAACTGATGAAATACGAGGCATGGAAACTGGGGCTCCCTTCCATCCTCCCTTATGTGTATCTTCCTTTTACCGGCATCGCCATGGCGCCGCTCACGCTTCTATCCTTCCGCAATGCGGCGCTTCTCTGGTTCTGGCTCAATCATGCCCTTCTCTTCCTCTCCCTTTACCTGATGCTGCGAATGATTCGGATGAAGATCGCTCCCTTGAATCTCGGTTTATGGATATTTTACTTCGCCCTGTTTTTCCCCTTAACCCGGAATCTTACAGCCGGGCAATTGAACGTGGTTCTCCTCTTTCTCTTCTCCCTGATCGCCTTTCTTCATACCCGGGGAAAGGCGCCGCTGGTTGGGGCGTTAACCGCCTTTGCAACGCTTTTCAAACTTTCACCAGGTATCCTTTTTCTTTATTTTCTTTGGACAAAAAAATGGAGACATCTTTTATGGGCGGTTGGGTTCCTCTTCGCTTTTATCATCATTTCCCTCCTCATCTCCGGAATACAGGTTCATCTGGATTTTATCCCGATACTGCGCCAAATGTCTTACGGCAAATCCACGTGGGAGGCTGAGGGGCATGACTTTTACCGCAATCCCTTCAACCAATCCTTTAATTCCCTTTTCCATCATCTCTTTACAAACAATCCATATACAATACCATGGATTCCCTTCCCCCCCCTTGTAGCGAATCTCATGACCATGTTTATTTCCCTGGCGCTTCTCTTTCTTGTATTGTTTCTCTTCCGCAAAAAGGATGAAACGAATGAATCCGGGAATCTCTCCCTGTTTGCGCTTTTTATGATGCTGTCGCTTTTCCTCCCGAGCCTTTGCTGGGATCATTATCTTACCCAGGCGATTCTGCCGGTTGTGTTCCTTGCGGGAATGATACATCGTTCCGGAAATAAAATGTCGTGCGCCGTTTTTTCCTTATCTCTTTTGATGCTCGCTGTACCCTATAACTTCTCCGCATCGTATCTTAGATGCGGTTTTGGCGTACTTTTCATGTCTTTAAAACTCATGGCAGCTCTTGGTATTTTTGTCCTTATCATCGTGGAATCCATGATAATTCGGCTGCGGCGTTCTGATTCGCCGCAAAGGGAGGGTTCTGATGGGAATAACTGAACTCATTAACGGCGCGCCCCCCAAGGAATTGGGGGATCATGTTTGCGCGGCAATTCTTTCCGCCCTGACGCCTTTCTATAAAATCGGAGTCTCCCTCCATAGAAAGATATATTCATCCGGAATAAAAAAAACTCATAAATTGCCTTGCCGCGTGGCATGCATTGGAAATCTGACTTTGGGAGGGAGCGGCAAAACTCCGGTTGTGATCATGGCTGCAAGGCTTCTATCCGAGGCGGGTAAAAAGGTCGTGATTCTTTCCCGCGGCTATAAACGGCTTTCCAAA
>JAFGFK010000052.1 GCA_016931135.1 Candidatus Sumerlaeota bacterium
ATCAATGCGATCGGCATGGGCGCAAGCGTGATCTTCGTTCTTGTCGGTTCCAATGTCGTGATTTCCCTGATCAGAAAAATCGTTCCGGACAGCGTTCGCATCCCGATCTTTATCGTCGTGATATCGACATTCGTTACTGTGGTGGATTTGTGTCTGCATGGTTTTGCCCCTGATGTATGGCGTGAGCTGGGCATCTTTATTCCCCTGATCGTGGTCAATTGCATCATCCTTGCCCGCGCCGAGGCGTTTGCGCAGAAATCCGGAACGCTGGAATCCGCTGCGGATGGCTTGGGCATGGGCGTCGGATTCACCTGGGGATTGCTGGTTCTGGGATCCATCAGGGAGATACTCGGCGCAGGAACCATTTTCGGAATGCAGGTTTTTCCAAAGGATGCGCCTACCGCCATCGCCATCATACTCCCGGCGGGAGGCTTTATTTCTCTGGGATTATTGCTCGGTTTGATGAATAAAATCGAATCCCTGAAAAGAAAATAACGATATAAAGGACAGCAAGCATGTTAGCCTATATTATCCTGATCATGAACGCCACTCTCGTGAACAACATGGTTTTCCACCATATCCTGGGGATATGCCCTTACATAGGGGTATCGAGAAAGATCGACACAGCCACAGGCATGGGCATGGCGGTCATTTTTGTCCTTACCGTGTCTTCCGTCTTCGCTTATCTGATCCAGACTCTGCTGCTCAATCCTTTAAAGATGGAATATCTGCAGACTTTGACTTTCATCCTTGTGATAGCAGCCTTTGTCCAGCTGGTGGAAATGATATTGAAAAAGCACAGCCAGCCTCTGTACCGGGCGCTGGGAATATACCTTCCCCTGATCACCACCAATTGCGCTGTCCTGGGTACGGCAATTCTCAATATCCGCGAAGGGCGCAATATCCTGCAGGTCATTTTTTACAGCTTCGGCGCCTCGCTGGGATTCGCCATTGCGCTCCTGATCTTTGCCGGAATCAGGGAACGTCAGGCTTTGGCAAATATCCCCAGGTCCCTGAGGGGATTTGCCATCTCCCTGATCACTGCCGGTATTCTCTCCATGGCATTTCTGGGATTCGCCGGATTGGGCAGATAGAATCCCGTTCAATGAAAAATGAAAAATGAAAAATTTAAAATTTATAAACCATTTATTATTGCTTTCCTTATTCTGTTTGTTTTCTCAGCAATCCTTTATCTTTTTCACCAGTCGCGTTTCTTGACCGTTCGAGAGGAATTTTTACTCTTGGGGACTATTGTGGATATTCAGATTCCCTGCCCTCCCGGAAAAAGAGAGAAGGCGTATGAAGCCATACAGGAAGCGCAAAAGGAAATCAGCCGGCTTGAAGTCCTCATGAGTCCCTATAAAGCGGAGAGTGATATTTCGAGGATAAACGCCGGAGCCGCCCGGGAGCCTACGCAGGTATCGCGGGAAACATTCGATACCATTAATAAAGCGATCGCTTTTTCCAGGATCACAAACGGCGCGTTCGATATCAGCTTTTTACCTGTTGGAAAGTTATGGCGGCTGGATCGGGATAATCCCGGCATTCCCGCAAAGGAAGAGATTCAAGACAAATTACCGCTCGTTAATTATGAAAATATCAGGATGCACGAAGGAGAAAGGAAGATATCCTTTACCCGGGAAGGCATGGAGATCGGGCTTGGGGGAATTGCGAAAGGAACCGCTGTCGATTGGGCTGTCAAAGTCATAAAAAAGGCGGGTTTTTCCGATGCCCTGGTGAATGCGGGCGGCGATATTTACGCCCTGGGGCTGAACGCCGATAGAAAACCGTGGCGCATCGGAGTCCTCCATCCCCGCGACAAATCGCGATTCATCGCCAGAATCGATATATCAAACAGGGCGGTCGTTACCTCCGGAGATTATGAACGCATGATCGAAGTCAACGGAAAAAGATACCATCATATCCTGGATCCGCAAACCGGATATCCCTCGGAAAAAAGCATGAGCGTAACGGTACTGGCTGAGGATGCGGAGACTGCCGACGCCCTTTCCACAGGACTTTTCGTTCTCGGAGCGGAAAAGGGAATGAAAATTTTGAAAAATATCAAGGGAGTCGATGCTCTGTTTGTCACATCCGAGGGGGACATATTTGCAACGCCTTTTTTCAATATCCCGCAGGGGAAAACCTTGGAGAGCATCGATCATAAATCCAACAAACGTTAAACGACAATAGGAAGTCAGGATGTTGAAGATGGATTGCGGGCTGTATATCAAACGGCAATCCATTTCTCCTGTTTAACGGATTGATAGGCTGCCTCGATCACCTCATTGGCGCGAAGCCCCTGTTCCCCATCAGGACCAAGTTTTTCCTCTCCCCTGATGGCATTGATGAAATGACGCAGTTCATCCTCAAAGCGGCGGTTGATGTCTCTCTCCACGGGGATGATCCTCCATTCGGGGTCTTTTTCAAGGCGAATGCGGAATGCGCCCCAGTATTCGTAATGTGCGCGTCCTTTTGCGCCGCAGATTTCCCAATCGGCTCGCCCCACAGGAAGATTCCAACTCGCTTCCAGGATGCCGATGCACCCTCTTTCGGATTGAAGCAGAAGACAAGAGGAATCCTCGACTTTCAAACCGGGAAGGTTTGTCATGACGCGGGCATTGACATTCTTCACCTCGCCGCACAAAAACCGGAACAGGTCAATGCTGTGAACGCTGGTATCCATGATCGTTCCGCCGCCGGACACCTCTTTTTGGGAAAACCAGCGATCCTGCACGCCTTCGAATCGGCTGGAGAACTCGTTTCTGAAAAAGACGACTTCTCCCAATTCCCCGGCATCGATCATATCCTTCATTTTTTGAACCGGTTCGACAAAACGGTGGCAGAAGGCTGTCATCAAAAGCGCGCCGGAAGACTTTGCCTCCTCGACTATTTTCCTGGCGTCAACGGCATTATGAGCCAGGGGTTTTTCACACACGATGTACTTCACGCCATGAGATAAAGATGTTCTGACAACCGGAAAATGGAAGGAGGGCGGCGTACACACGCTTATGATATCGGGCTTCTCCCGTTCCAGAAGGTCATTGATGCTTTCATAGGCGTTCCCCCCGTATTTCTCAATGAAACGATCTCCCAGGGAACGCACGGGGTCTGCGCATCCCACAAGGGAGCATTCGGATATGGATTGATAACCGCTTGCATGAGCCAGCCCAACCCAGCCAGCGCCGATAACAGCCGCTTTGAACATACAAAACTCCTTTTTTATGGAAATTCATCCTCCGGCAGCGCTAAAATTCGAAAACGACTTTTCTTCCAAAAACATCTTCCAACAGGGGTTTTTTCTTCTCCCCCCCATAGCGCTCCAGAGAGTATTCTCCCCTTGTCTTCAACCGGATGGTGATGACGCCCGATTGTATGATGCATTCCAAATCCTTGACAATATCATTATGGGAACGATCGAGTCCATCCGCCAACCGAAGAATAGCAGACAACAGGATGACAATATCCTGATCCCTGGCGTCCAACCGGGAAAAGCCCTTGTGTTCCAATTTCGGGATCGATTTGCGGTGATAACGGGCAATCAGGGCAATGAGCATTTTCCTTCTTGCATCGACGCCCGGGAATTCGTGTTCCAGAATCATGTCGCGGGAGATTTTGTGATGATTGGATTCATCCACGAGAAAACCGATATCGTGCATCAAAGCCGCAGCTTCGAGCAGAAACCTTTCCTCTTCACCGAGGTTATGAAGGGGCTTCAACTGATCGAAAATCCTCGTGGAGAGTTGGGCAACCTGGGTCATGTGCTCGGGTTCCCAATCGAAGGACATCATCCACTTTTGCATATAAGCGAGAGTTTCCGCAAATTGCGCGTTCATGTTTTCTCCAGATGTTCCCGCGCATACAACGCTGAGCCGATGACGATGGCGTCATCGCCCAGGAGGGCGCGGCGTATCTTCGTAGCCTTGAATAAAGGAGCGATGGTATGTTCCCTCGCGGATTCCGCGATCTTCTTGATGAAATGCGCATCCAGCGCCTCGATGACGCCCCCCCCAAGTATGATCGCATCGGGATTAAGAATCGTGATAGCGATGGAAACGCCCAAACCGATGTAGTGGGCGGCTTTTTCTATTTGTTCCATTACCAGGGGGTCTTTTTCCTTCCATGCCTGCGCCAGATGTTTGCTTTTGACGCTACCGAGACCTCCCGAGATCATGGTTTGAAGGGAGGACTTTCCCCCTTTTGCAATCTCGGATTGAATTTCCCGTACAATGGCAAGTCTTCCGGCAACCGCCTCAAAGCAGCCCTTTTTGCCGCATCCGCACGGGGGTCCATTTTCCACCATGGGGATGTGTCCGATCTCACCTGCCATGAATGACGAACCCTCGTAGATATTGCCGTTGATTACAAGTCCCCCGCCGATTCCCGTTCCGATGAAAATCCCCATGACATTCCGCATGCCTTTTCCCGCGCCGATACGATGTTCCCCCAGAACGCCCATATTCACATCATTGTTAATGAAAACGGGAATTTTCAGCTCCTTTTCCAGAATATCCTTCAAAGGGAGATGTTTCCAGTTGAGATTGGGGGCGAGGTTGATCACCCCGGTATGGGGATTGAGGGCGCCGGGGGCGCCGATACCGAGAGCTCCTATGGCTTCCCACTCAAGCCCGGCTTCTGCAACTGCGCTCCGGGAGCACAAGGCTATGCGGGAAATGACTTCCTGACTGGATTTTTCGGGTTTGGTCTTTTTCTTGCATCGCGAGAGGATTTTCCCATGTTCATCGACAACGCATGCGAGTATCTTCGTTCCCCCCAGATCCACCCCCAGAAGGGGCGGGGCGCCGTCTTTTACCTTGTTCCGGATACTTTTCATGAATCCCCTCCTTCCGGGAATCCGCAACTCATGGCAGTAATACCTCAAACCGGCTGATCAGGTCATTGGATATGGCTCTAATGCTGCGATTCCCGTTTATGACCTGGAATCCGTATTCCTTCTGCATCTGGAGGAATTGATTTTGCATTCTTTTCTGATAGAAGAAAAAACTCTCGAAGATATCCTGGGAATATCCAATGTCCATGCCCGATTCCCAATAATCCAGAGTCGCCTTTTTCTGGAAATTGCGTTCGATAAGAAGTTGGGGTTTCGCCTTGAGATAAAACACCTCATCTGGAACGATCGCCAGGCTGTAAAGGGATTTCACCCATCCGGGGTCCGCGCCGCGCACAATGGCGCGCGCCATCAGGGTATAAATGTAACGGTCGCACAAAACGATAAAACCGGCGCGCAAGGCTGGAATGATGACATTTTCCAGTTGATCCACAAAATCCGTGGCATAAAAGAGGTTCAACGTGATAGGACCTATGATCTTGCTCTGCTGAGCTTCGATCAACTGCTTTGCGATGAGAGTGGAACGCTTCAATCCCACATTCACGACAGCATACCCTTTTCGTTCCATCCAATTTGTAAGCAGACTGATCTGCGTGGAACGCCCCGAACCGTCCGCCCCTTCGATAACGAAGAGTTTTCCGGAAAGGGAATCCGGATTCACGTGAGGGGGGGGAATCTGATAAAAACGCTTGGAACTCATTTGGAAAATCTCCATTTAAAACGGGGTAAATCGATCTTCTCCGTTATGATCCGCCTGACCTGTTCCTGTTGATCTTCGACATGCTGCGTGGCGTCGATCATGATCATGTCATATTCCTCGACCAGCTTGTTATACTCCTCATAAACCATGCCCTGGAAAATCTTGAAGCTTTCAACCGGGGAATCGGACAGTTGCATATCCATGCCCGCCTCATGATATTTCAAACTGGTCCTGCCATCCAGGATGCGATGAAGCGCCACATCGAGGGGGACGTGAAAATAAAAGGTGATGGTGGGATGAACGGCGAAGCTGTACAGACGTTTCACCCAACCGGGATCGCATTTACGAACGGAATCCCGCGCCAGAGCCGTATAGATATACCGATCCGAGAGAACGATATAACCGGCGCGAAGAAGGGGCCATATCTGACGTTCGTAACGATCTGCAAAATCCGTGCAATGGATGAGACTGAAGGTTGTCGGGGTGAGAAGCTGGCGTTTCTTCGCCTTTCTGGTTGCGGGCTTTATGGCGACCGAGGAATTCCACTCTGTAAAATATACCTTGTATCCCTCCAGTTCCAGCCATCTTTTCAGGAGATGAATCTGAGTGGACTTCCCGGAACCATCCAGTCCTTCCACGGCAATCAGAACCCCGGAATAATTTTCATGTTTTTTCGGGAATAAATTCATGTATATCCCTCTAAAAAATTTGTCCTGTAAAAAAGATTGAATCAAACGATAAAAGTTATTTGATAATGGAACAGGGAAGCATCGTCAATAAAAAATAAAAAAGTTGCGCCAGAAGGAATACTTGAAAAACTAATGCGCGCCCAGGGAATCGGTTACAAGGAGAATAAAATGTTCTCCCCGGAAATAAACATGCAGATTCTCCCACCCCTCCCCCGAAATGAATTGATAATTATGAGGCTGCACAATAAGGGCGATAGGGCGGTTATTCCTGACATGATGTTGAAGCTCCTCGATGGCGTATCGCAAATTGGGCGGCGGAGGCCACTGGGAATTCACGCTCTCCCATACAAGAACCGAGTTTCTCTGATTTTCAAAATTGAAGATCGGGGTAAAATAATCGAATTGAATCAGCAAATAAGACTCTTTCCCGAATGAACGAATTCTGCGGTTGATCCAGGATGGTTCCAGGCGCTTGGGAAACAGGGATAGAAGCCGCGGCGAACGAGAGTGAACGCTCACATATCCGTATAAAGACCAACTCCATACGACTAAAATAAAGAAGACTATGGAAAATAAAAATGTTCGCCGGATTTTCTTCTGTTCAAATCCCTCCCCTTTCCTGGCAAAATACAACGCCAGATACAAGGCAAAAGCCGGATAGCAGGGCAGGATATAACTGATCATACCTGCAAGGATGAGGGAAAAGGGTATGATGGTTGCCAGAATCCAGCACAAGAGCCATAACTGGTCATGCGGCATCCTTCTGATGGAATCCACAATCCTTTTCCCATGATCCTTTTGAGGCGATCCCCCGGATGGATGGGCGCTTTTCAAGTCTTTACGTCTGGATTTGAAATTGGAAATCAACTCGGAAAGAGAGAGAAAAGACCAGCCAGCCCCCCCAATGAGAAAAACAGGGATGTAATATCCCGGATAATGACTCCCCTTTTCCTCGCCCAGAACTGTCTTGCGAAATATGTTGTCGAACCAGAAATGCGTGAGCCGTTCTCTTTCATGAAGAAAAATCCAGATGTACCAGGGAAAGGCGATCAGGCAAAACAGGGCAATGCCCAGAATCCAGCGCGAAAGCGGCAGGGCGAATTTTCTCCCCGATACAAGACGAAACAGGATGATCGTTATCAGGGGAATCATAAGCGCGGGAGGTCCCTTGGTTAAAAAAGCCAGGGCGAAAAATATCCATGCCCCGCACCAGGACGCCTTGTTCTCGGGGCGTTCAAGGGCGTCGAAGAATAACAGAAGCCCCCCCATAAGCCAGAAACTGAAAAGCATGTTCAGATCGGCGAACTGCGCCTGGGCTGCAGATTGAAAAATGGTTGCCCCGATCATGCCCCCCAGAAGAGACGCTTTTCCCCCTCCCCTTTTCATCGCCCACCTGACGCACCAGAAAAGCCCGATTAAAAACGCGCACAGCGACAGCAGCCTGATGGAAAAAATATGAATCCCGAAAAGAAAAAGGAAAGCGGCTCCCAGATTATAATAAAGCGGAGGCTTCGTCAAATGGGGAACTCCATTGATATGAGGAACAAGTCCATTCTGCGTTACAAGCGTTTCCCTGGAAACTTCCGCATAACGCCCCTCATCCGGCATGTGCGTGATCCTCAGAAAACAGGGCGGCAACAAGATGAACAACGCAACGATCACAGTCACTTTGAAGGGACGCCTCTCCGCCTTATCCAACAAGCTCTTGTAAACAGCAACCACTCTACTCAGGAAATCCCCCTGCCGCCATGATTTCGCATCAACATGATATTTCGACTTATCGGGATCACATTGAATATGAATTGTAAAATAAAAACAATATCCCCCATGGCAATGGAATAGATCAGATTCAAACCCAATCCGGTCAGGCTTACATACCAGAAGGATATGGGGAATTCGCTCCTTTGCTCCTTTTCCGCATAAATCCATTGCCACATGAAACGGCTATACCAGATAACGGAACCGATGGATCCGACAATGATCCAGTTAGTCCGTATCAGCTGAACATCCATATAAAGAAGAAGTCCGACGCAGAATAACAAAATCCCCCCCCCGAAAATATAACTCAGGATATGCCATTTTCTGGACGCCTTGTAATTTAACATCAGGTTTCTACTATAGGGAACAAGGGAGGCGATTGTCCCGATCAACATGGGAAGGGGGGTAGGGGCGTCCTGGAACTGCTCATCGAAGAGACGCTCCAGACTATATATGATCATGACAGCGGCGCCGGCAAGACTGAACCACCAATAGGAAGGCGGGGCAAGGCATTTCTTCGCCCTTTCGCTTGAAATCCATTGAATCAATACCCTGATAGTAAAAAAAGCGTTTGCCAGAAAGCCGAATAAAGTCCAGCCGTCTATTACCATGAATCAATACCTTTTTGGGGGAAAGAATCGTTTGCGATACCACCGAATGCCGAT
>JAFGFK010000449.1 GCA_016931135.1 Candidatus Sumerlaeota bacterium
ATCCTTCAAACTATCCTGAGTTTTTTCTGCAATCGGGGGTCAATCCCTATAAAAATCCAGGTATTTTACGGAAATATTATGCTAAATAATATATACAGCGCTTCCCATCATAACAGATATCCTTATAAGTATAATGGATTTTTATAGAGAATGACCCCGCAGGAATCATCCTGCGTTCCCGGAATGGAGTCAGGATGCGCATACAGGATTTTTATAGGGTTTGACCCCATTAGACTTCATATTTTGGATGTTTTTCAAAGAGCTAAAATGTTACAAATTATCAAAACTAAGAAGATCATTTACATATTGCTTTCAACAGGAGAAATCAAGGAGCAAATCATAAGAAAGATGAAAAGAGGATCGCCCTGATATTCTATCTCGTGATGGCGTAGAATCCCGCAAGCATGAGGAACACAAGAATCCAGCTGAGAATGAAACCGATAATGGACATTCGGGAAGGAACGAGGATTTCCAATCCGAATTTATTGAATATGAGCCTTTTGGGGGGAACCTGGATTCCCTCGGGAATGAGGCAGGGCGTTTCCGGAGCGGGTTCGCCCTTCATAACCGGGGTGCGAACGAGTTCGTAAAACCGTTCAAGTTTTTCTTCCGGAACAGGTTTGGTGAAAAGACTGACGATCACTCCGAGTAGAACGCCGATTGAAAGATAAAAAACCATCTGCCAGGGAAGGGACATGCTGAGGACGCCCGCCTTTTCAACCGTCATTTTTCCCGGAAGAGTCGATACAATGGAACAAAAGAAAGGCTGAGTGGTGAGCCACCATGCGCCGAAAGCGCCAAGGGTTGCAGCCCAGGCGCCTGCAACGGTAGCGCGTCTCCAGAAAAGCCCGAGCCAGAAGGCAATGCCCATCATGGGGGCAAGTTTCCAGAAAATCTCCAAACCGTCGACCACATTTTTGATCTTATATGCGCATATCACGCCGCAGATAACAACCATAAAGGTCATGATCCTTCCAACAAAAACATAATGTTTCTCGGACTTCGCAGGCATCAGGGGTTTATAGACATTTTCCGTGAACAACGCCGATGAGGCGATCATGAAGGAGTCGCAAGAACTCATCAGGGAAGCAAGAAGCGATGCAAGGAAGACGCCCAGCAACCCGGGAAGGATGCGGGGGAAAAAATCCCGCGCCATGATTCCATACGCATGATCCGGATCGATGTCCTTTCCCAGGTATGCAAGCGCGGCAAGACCTGTAATGCACCACGCCATGGTACAGATGCGTTTGACAAAATTTCCGACCGTCCATCCAAAACGCCCATCGTATTCCGTGCGTCCCGCTGCGCAATTTCCCATGGTGTGAGGCTGGGTGACAATGCCTACCAGGGCGTTGAGGGAGATCACGATAATATAGAAGAGTCCTATATCGCCAGGCGCCACAAGAGAAAACATGCGGGGATCAGTAATAGTCTGCCGCAATCCTTCCATGCCTCCCACTGCGCGCATCACAAAGGGAACCAGGGCAAAGGAAAAAACGACGGTTAAAATGCCCTGAAAAAAGTCAGTGATGATGGCTGCGGAAAGGCCTCCAGCTATCCCGTAGATCATAAAAAGAAGGGTCATGCCAAGAATGATGAAATCCGGAGAAACCTGGGAACCGAAACAGGCGGCAATGACAGCGCCGGAGCCTTTCAACATGATGCCAATATTAAAGGTCAACTGGAAGGCGCCGACAAGCGCGAAGAGGATGCCTACGCTCCGGTCATAACGGAGATTGAATACATCGGAAACCGTGATGGCGCGGAAACGTCGCATCACAGGGGCAATCAGCCAGTAAAACGGAGTGCAGAAAAGCCAGAGCCATTGATACCAGATGCCCGAAAGCCCGTTTGTAAAGGTTTTTGAGGCGACTCCCACAGCCTGATCCGCATGTGTTCCGGTTCCAAAGGCATGGGTAATCAGCATGGTCTTTCCAAATCTTCTGGGCATGAAGAAGTCGCGCATGTTTTTGACCAGCTTTGCCGCCCATGCGCCAATGATGGTGATTCCGATCAAATAAACGAAAAGGACTATCACATCGGCAATATGCAGACCATACATGACGTCGCTCCTGTCGATAGATATACATTGTCAAAAATGTTCTTTGATAAATCCATGCTTGAGAAAGCGATACCCGCAAAACCTTTGTCTTCCTCTGATTTTATTTTGGATACATGGATTTCCATTTTATCTCCCCCGGAATTAAAAATCGAATTAAGCAGATACGGGAAAATCCATAATTGTCAATCATATAAAAAAGAAGCTTGACAATAACGAGTAATCACATCATCAATTAGTCATTTAATGTTCATTATATAATATAAAGGAGGAAATTTTCCATGGGTATGAAACAGTTTTTTTATGTAGTCTTAATGAGCGTACTGGTTTTTTCCGCCACAGCCAATCAAACGGAAAGCCCGCCCAACGGATCGAGTTTCGATCCTGATGGGCCTATTGCATTCAACGAAGTCTTGACAGGAGGACTTCCCGGGGGATGGCCCTCTGATCCTACTCCGGATTGGGATTACTGGCAATTTTCCGGAGTCAGTGGCCAAACCTATAAATTCACAGGCGTTCCCAAAAACACCCTCGTGGAATCTTTATACATTGGAATGGACATCGAAAATTCAAGCGCTGTTCTTCAGGCAACCAAATCCGCGGATACGCCGAATCAAACAGTAGTGTTAGAATGGACATGCACCGTGAGTGGAACCTATTATCTTATAGTTTGGGAAGCAACATTATATCAGAACGGAACTGCGTATTATGAAATCACATGCGAGCAATATTCCAGCGTGGATGACTGGA
>JAFGFK010000450.1 GCA_016931135.1 Candidatus Sumerlaeota bacterium
AAAAAAGATTATTACATATCCATATCTAACCTTATCTATGAAAAGATAGATACATTGAAAAAATTAAAAAATTGATTTTGGAGAGAGGCTAGACGGAAATGACACAGGATAAAGGAGACAGCGTTCCCCAGAAAAAGACGCCTGATAGTTCATCTCAAGAGGGGAAAAAATCCTTCGGATCGGAATTGGAGGATGAATTAAGCCCGATCACATCGCGACGGATTTTCATTCATAAAAGCCGTAGGGACGCCCCCCCCGCTTCTCCACCAGAGGCGAAAATTCAACCACCCCCTTCACCCTCGCAAGAGCCGACTCCGGAAAAACAGATTCCTTCTTCGGAGCCCGCTGTTGAATCCGCAAAGGGCGAGGCGTTGGATTCCACCGAAAAAATTTCCGATGAAACTGAAAAATACGATCCGGAAATCGACGGCGTTTTCCTCGAACTCATCGATGAGTACATGCCCCGCGCAGAACCGGTGGAAATCGGCGATGTCATGGAGGTCCCTGTTCTGGAGATCAGGCCCGATTGCGCGCTTGTGAATGTCGGCGATAAAACCGAAGGCATTATCGATATCGCCGAGTTCATGAATAAAAACGGGGACGTCCTTGTTTCCCCCGGTGAATTGGTGGAGGTCATGATCGAGGGGCGCGATGAGGATTCCGATCAGGTGATCCTCTCCCATAAAAGGGCAGTGAGAAAGTCCGCCATCGAGCGCTTGAAGAAAGCCGTGGATGACAAAACCCCCATCCGGGGAAAGGTTATGGATGTCGTCAAGGGGGGATTGATTGTCGATGTGGGAATCTTGTGTTTCATGCCCGCTTCCCATGTTGACACTTCCAGGGTTTCCGATCTTTCCGCATGGATCGGCAAGGAAGTCGAGGCTTATGTTCTGGATTTCAACATGGATCAGAGAAGAGCGGTTCTCTCCCGGCGTCTTCTGATTCAGGAAGATCTCGACAAAAGGAAAATCGCGCTGTTGACCAGTTTGAAAGTCGGCGAAATCCGGCAGGTTACGGTCAAAACCATCATGGATTTTGGCGCCTTCGTTGATATGGGTCCCCTCGACGGATTCATCCCGAGAGAGGAAGTATCTTACGAGAAAGGATCCCATCCCTCCATGTTCCTGCAGGAAGGGCAGCAGATCAAAGTCAAAGTCATCAAGGTGGATATTGATTCGGGAAAAATCGCCCTCAGCCGCAAACAGGCGCGCGTCGATCCGTGGATCAAGGTCGATGAAAAGTATCCGGTCAACGCCATTGTTACGGGAAAGGTGGTTTCCATTACCAACTTCGGCGCCTTTGTTCAATTGGAAGAAGGTCTGACCGGCATGATCCATGTCTCCAATCTCAGCTGGGATAAAGGGAACAAACGTCCGGAACATTTCATGAAGGAAGGCGATATTGTGAAGGCGGTTGTCCTGGAGCTGGACAAGACAAACGGCAAGATGGCTCTCGGATTGAAACAGATCACGGAAGACCCCTGGATTGCCGTGGAAGGAAAATACAGACCCGGCATGAAAGTAAAAGGCGCGGTGACCCAGCTGACCGAATTCGGCGCCTTCATCAAACTGGATGAAAACATCGAGGGTCTCGTTCACATATCGAATTTGACATGGGATAAAAAGCCGGAAAAGCCCGGGCATTATCTCAAGATCGGACAGGAAATCGAAGCCATTATACTTAAAACCAACAGAGATGGAAGACGAATCTCCCTGGGTTACAAGCAACTTCAAAAGAGCCCGTGGGATATTTTCTTCGAGACCCATCGCCTGGGAGATATCGTCGAGGGAGTCGTAATCCGCCTGACTTCTTTCGGCGCCTTTGTGGATCTCGGAAATTCCGTTGAAGGTTTGCTGCATGTCTCCCAGATCAGCGCGGAAAGAGTGGACAATCCCGGCGCCGAGCTCAAGGAAGGACAACCTATCAGGTGTAAAATTGTCAAGATCGCGCCCGGGGCGAGAAGAATCAGCCTCAGCCGCAAGGATGTCCTTATTGAAGAGGAAAAGAAGGCAATGGCTGAATATCTCAAGGATGAAGTCAAGGGAGGCGTCAATGTCGGCGATCTGCTCAAGGACCTCAAGTTGAAGATAGACTGAATGCCGCAATCTTGATTGCATAGTGTGGAATTTGCCCCCTGTATCCTCAAGGCTTTTATTGCCCGTTCGATTTTATAATATGACGCATATCAAATATCAGAGGGGTGATTGATTATGGAACCCTCTTCTTATCCCGCTCCGGTGAAACGAAAATCCTCTTCCCGGTATCTATTGCCGATCTTTCTCGTGGCGTTGGCATTGTTCGTTTTTTTTATCATCATCATAGTTTTACTGGGCGCCTTGATGTCTTCGGCGCGCGGACGTGTCGCGCTTCTCGATGTCCAGGGCGTCATTTATGACGCCCGCCAGATTATCGAAGAACTGCATTTTTACGAGGGAAATCCCGCGGTTCGCGCCATTGTGATCCGCATCGACACCCCCGGAGGAAGCGCGGCAGCCAGCCAGGAGCTCTTTTACGAAATTTACCAGATTCGGAAAAAACGCGCCAAGCCGGTGATCGCCTCCATGGGAAATGTCGCCGCTTCCGGCGGCTATTATATCGCATGCGGCGCAGAGGAAATATACGCCAATCCCGCCACGCTCACGGGCAGCATCGGCGTGATCATGAATTTCACCAACTGGGAGCAACTGGTTGACAAGATCGGGATTCGCTTTGAAACGGTGAAAAGCGGACAATTCAAGGATATTGGTTCACCGAACCGCCCCATGACGGATAACGAAAAAGAATTGCTTCAATCCGTTATAGACGATGTTTACGGCCAATTCACGGACGATGTGTATCAATCAAGGCGAAAGGGGTTGGAAAGAGCCTTTCACGCGCTGTATCCCGAAGAGGACGATTCTTCCACCACCGACGGCTTGAGGCAATTCATGGCGGGTTTTACGGATGGCAGAATCTTCAGCGGACGCCAGGCTTATGAATACGGATTCGTGGATCATCTGGGTAATCTCGATGACGCCCTGCAACGCGCAGGACGCCTCGCCGGTATAAAAGGTCGCCCCAGAATCCTTCAAAAGAAAAAACCCATGAAATTCTTCGGCTTGACGCAGAGCCGGATCGATTATATCCTCCGTAGCCTTTCCCCGGATTACCCCAGCCTTGAATACCGTTACATCCCTCGTAACTCGCCTTGATGATGCCTTTGGCGTATAAAAAGCTTGATATGAATTCCCCTCGGAACTATAAACTTTACGTTTGTATTTTTACGCAAGGAGTTAATGTTACATGAGAATAATCAAGGCTTCCGATGTCACGGAGGCAATAAAAAAAATGGCGATGGATTCCTGTCACTACCTGAATTCTGAAGTGACTCAGGCTATCCGGAAGGCGAAAAATGACGAAACCTCGCCCCTGGGAAAGATTATTCTCCAGGAACTTCTGGATAACGCCAATATTGCCAGGAATGAATTGATTCCCTATTGCCAGGATACGGGACTCGCCGTGGTGTTTGTCGAAATGGGGCAGGAAGTCGAGATTCAGGGGGGACTCCTTTCCCATGCCATCGATGAAGGCGTTCGCCAGGGCTATGATGAAGGATATCTGCGCAAAAGCGTATGTGATCCCCTTACGAGAAAAAATACCGGCGATAATACCCCCGCCATCATTCATCTATCCCTCGTGGAAGGCGATAAACTGAAACTGATGCTGGCGGCGAAAGGCGGAGGAAGCGAAAATATGAGCAGCGTCGTCATGCTCAAACCCGCGGATGGCATAGAGGGCATCAAGAAATACGTCATTCGAAAATGCTTTGAAGCCGGAGGCAATCCGTGCCCCCCCATTATCATCGGCGTTGGAATCGGAGGAAACCTCGAATACGCCGCGCTACTTGCCAAAAAGGCGCTTCTCCTTCCCCTGGCGCATCGGAATCCCGATCCGGTTCTTGCGCGCATGGAAGAGGAAATCCTGGAGGAAGTCAATAAATCAGGACATGGACCCATGGGCTTGGGGGGACGCAATTTTGCCCTGGCTGTGAAAATCATGAAAGCCCCCTGTCATATTGCCAGCCTTCCTTTGGCGCTGAACATCGATTGTCACGCCCACAGGCATAAGGAAATGATTCTTTGAAGAAGCGACAAATCGTAAAGGAGAGAAAACATGACCCGGGAACTGGAAATAACCACGCCCCTATCCCAGGAGGCGGTTGAAGCGATTTACAGCGGCGACCGGTTGTTTATAAACGGCGTCATCTATACCGCGCGCGACGCCGCCCATGCCCGGTTGATCAAACTTCTGAATCAAGGGGAGGAACTGCCCGTACAACTTGCAGGACAGATTATATTTTACGCCGGACCTTCCCCCGCGCGCCCCGGAAAACCAATCGGCGCAATCGGTCCCACCACGTCCTATCGCATGGATCCATATACCCCGAGGCTTCTCGAGGAAGGATTGAAAGGCATGATCGGCAAAGGTCCAAGGGGGAAAGAAGTCCGCGACGCCCTGATGAAGTTCAAAGGCGTTTATTGCGTAGCCACAGGAGGAGCCGCCGCGCTGCTTTCCAAGTGCGTTAAAAAGGCGGACATCGTCGCCTTCGATGACCTGGGACCCGAAGCCATCCGTCGCCTTGAAGTGGAACGGCTCCCCGTTATCTGCGTGAATGATATCTTCGGCAATGATCTCTACGAAACCGCGCGAATGGAATTCGCCGTAAAATCTGGATATTGTTAGATCATTATGATTAAAACTTCATTTTTGAACATATCTTCGGAGGGATTCACGGATATCCGTGATATCACCCCCGATCTTTCCCGAATTCTGAATGAATCACAAATGGAAAACGGGACAATGACTGTGTTTGTCCCCGGTTCCACCGGAGGCGTTACCACCATCGAATATGAACCCGGACTTGTTAAAGACATCAGGGAAGTTCTGGAAAAAATCGCCCCAGTAAAGGCGGATTATCATCACCATAATACCTGGCATGACGACAATGGAAGCGCCCATGTTCGCGCTGCGCTTATGGGTCCTTCCCTTACCATACCGTTTGTCAATAAGGAATTGACCCTGGGAACCTGGCAGCAGGTGGTTTTTATCGATTTTGACACTCGCAGCAGGAGTCGCCGCCTCGTCGTTCAGATCATGGGAGAGTAATGCCCCTATGGCTTTTGCTCCGATGCGTTTTTCTCCCGTTCTTCCCCCATCTCGCGGGAACGATCCGTCGCTTTTTTAACCGTTTCCGCAATGATCTTGTCGAAGTTCGCTCCGTTCAGAACCGTGAAACCCGCCGCTGTCGTTCCTCCGGGAGTTGTCACCATTTCTCTCAGGGTTTTCAGCGATTCTTTTCGTTCCGTGATCATGCGCGCAGCGCCCAGCGCCATCTGCTTGGTGAGTATTTCCGATATTTCCGGAGAAAGCCCAACCTGAACCCCGGCATTGATGAGACACTCCGTCATATAGAAAATATAAGCCGGGCCGCTTCCCGAGAGGCCGGTTACAGCGTCCAGGTCTTTTTCCTCCACTTCCACGGCGACTCCGACCACGTTGAAGAAGGTCAAGGCAAGGGACAGGTCTTCTTCCGTTGCGAATTTCCCCTTGGAAACAGCCGATGCGCCGCATTTCAGAAGCATGGGGGTATTGGGCATCACGCGGATGACGCGGATATTCGTGTCCAGTTCCCGTTCGATGTAAGAGGTCTTGATTCCCGCGCATACGCTGATCAGGAGGTGATTGTTGGTCGCCTTTCCCCTGATTTCCTTCAAAACATCGGGAACGTCCTTGGGTTTTACTGCGAGAAACACCGCCTCGGCTTTTTCAAGGACTTCGACATTTGATTTGCAGCAATTGAAAGCCGCCATATTCCGCGCAGACATGAGCCGTTCCGGATCCCTGTCATAACAGAATATGCGTTCGGGTTTGACCAGACCTGCGGCAACTACCCCACCCAGTATGGCGGAAGCCACATTACCCGTTCCAATGAATCCCAGTCGAATCATGGTCAATTCTCCTTCGTATCAGATCTGTAAACCGATAAAAACAAATAATACAAACCTTGATAACAATTCACATACATAAAAAACAGCAAAAATATATTTGCAAGCGGAAAGTTCGCTTCATACCGGGGAAATCAATCTTGACGATGAGAAAAGAAATGGGAGGAAATTAATTTATAAGTCTCCGGTCAACCTATTCCTGAAATTTTCGTCCAATATTGAGTATCGAATAATAAAGTTTCGTTGGTTGTTTTTTAAGGAGTCATGACATGAAAAATTCCATCTTTGCCGGTTTGTTTCTGTTTAGTATTATCTCGATTGATCCAGCCTTTTCTGATTTTGAATCCTTTGACATCGGAACCACCTACACCCTTACCTATCTTGCCTCCCTTTCTTCTGGAGCCATTGAATCCACTACTGAGGGATTTGTGCTGAAGGAAAAAGTCACCATATCTCCCAGCGACACGCTCACTGCGGAAAACGATACGCTCCTGATTAATCCACAGGATGAATTCAACAATCCCACCCTAATCATAAAAGGAAGGCTTTGCGCCTTCAACATGCGATTTCGAACCAATTCAGACCCACCATTGAACGGACAATCGGGCAATCAAATTTATGTTACGGGATACTGCCACGATGGAATGGCTGAGGCTGTTCTGACCAGCTGCACCCTCCAAAATCTTTTTATTGGCATTTCTGCGAGTCATGGGGGGAAAGTTGACATTGACCGCTGTTTTTTCCAAAATTGCCCTTGCGCAGGATTGTTTTTGCATTCTCAGGGCAAATCGGAGGCCAAAGACTCATTTTTTGATCATGCCGGCGTTGTTGTGAACTCTTCCCTTATTAATCTGCATCATTGTACCCTGAAATCTGTGGGGATGAATGTGACTGATCTCTTGGAAGGATCGTCTATCTCCCATTGCGACATTTCTCAATGTATGGACTCGGGTATATATATTCGCGAAGGGGCAAGGGGAGAGATAAGGGATAATGAAATCCATGATTGCTCTTACGGCGTTGTTATTGCAAGCAACGCCTCTCTGACGCTTCAAGGCAACATCATCCGGGATAATTTGGATGGCGGGCTTTTTGTAACGGAAAAGGCGATTCCCAAAATCCGCCAGAACGCCTTTCAAAGAAACGCTCTGAATCCCCCGCGCAATGACGGCAATCTGGCGCTTCCCGCAATCTATATCGATCTGGACTCCCAGCCAAATCTTGGTTGGCGTTCTGATCCTGGAAACAATATCTTTATGGATAGCGGCGTTATTTATCTCTATTATACCGGACAAAAGACAATTTACGCCTTTGGCAATGACTGGGGAAAACCAAATGACGCCGAGATCGAGTATGTGATTTATCATCGCCCTGATGATCTTGAAGATGCGGATGGGAGCGGCATATTGTCCGGATGGGTGATCTTGAATGATGTCATTTCCATACCCCAATCACGAGAGTTTGTCCTGTATTAAACCTCGCTGAGCAATTATCGTACATAGCCTTATCCCTCATTTGAAAAAGATTGTCAAAAATCCTTGCATTATTCTTTATCATGAACACAATTATACCAAGAAACTTAATGCGTGGGATTGACCAGTCATGAAAATTTGCTTTCTTGCCGAAATAAACAATGTTCATACCCGGAGATGGATCAAGTATTTCGCCGATCTGGGGAGCGAAATCCTCGTTCTTTCCGATAATATCCCCAAACCCGCAATCCCCTCCGTGAAGATCATCAAGCCGGAAATGAACCTCTTCACGAAATTCCTCGCCTTTAAAATTCATCCCAAACCCTATGGAAACAACTCTTTCAAATGGATTGCCTATCGCAAAGAGGTGAATCGCTTCAAACCTGATATCGTTCATGCCATGGAAGCCGTGGGTTACGGTTTGGCAATGGCTTTATGCGGAAACTACCCCAAAATCCTGACGCCCTGGGGAAACGATATTTATCATGATCCCTTCCATTCGAGGATCGCCCGATTTCATGTGAAAAAGGCGCTCAACGCCGCAACCATCATTTCCACAAACCATCCGACTTTGGGCGATTATCTCTTCGATGCTTTTCATGCGCCAAAAGATAAAGTGAACGGCTTCTCATGGGGAATCGATCTCAGGATTTTCAATCCCCATAAACAAAGGGAAGCCTGGGGTTGGAAAACCTCTCTCAAAATCCCGACCAACGTACCTGTGATCATGAGCAATCGCAACTTTGCCGAATACTGGGGAGCGCGCGAGATCGTGAACGCCATTCCCGTTGTTCTGAAGGAATATCCAAAGGCGCATTTTATTATTATCCGGGGGAGCGGCGGCGAGGATTTCTATGGCGAGATGACGCGCTTCCTCGAAAACAGCGGCGCCCTGAAAAACGTGCGTATCATAAATGAAAAAATTTCCCCGGGAATCATGGCTGCGCTTCTGAACCTCTCGGATATCTTCATCTCCGTTCCCTATTCCGATCTTTTATCCGTATCCTTGTTGGAAGGGCTCGCCTGCGGCGCGGTTCCCGTGGCGTCCGATCTCCCGGCGTATAAATCGAGAATCGTTGAGAACGAAAACGGGTTTTATGTCCCGATAAAAGATTCAGACGCCATTGCGCAAAAAGTAATTCACATTATTAAAAACATCTCGATGAGAAAAAAGATACAGGAAAGAAACTGGCGGATCGTACGGGAAAATGACGATTGGGAAAAATGCGCGCCTCAAATGCTTGCCGTGTATGAAGAGGCAATAAAAAAATATAAGGCTTGCCGTAACGTTTGATCCTTCTTCTTATCCCGCAACGACGCTCAGAAATTGAACCAGCATAAATAACGCAAACGCGCCGAAATAAAAAATCATGAACCTTTGCGAAAGCGGCTTTCTCAATCCGTAAACAGCCATGAGAATGAATAGCGGCATCAGCTCTACAAGATGTCTTTGAGCGGAACCGCTCATCACAATCAAAATAAAATACGCCTTCAACAGGATGGGAAAGAAAATGAAAAGGCAGATTGTTTTATTGCTCTTTATCATGCTTATCGTCCCGCTGATCGCATAAGGAAGCAGATAAAGATAAAGAAACCACTGCCCGGGATAAAGAAAATATTCCGGCGTGAAATAATTGGCAATCACCCATCCATAAGGCGCCAGGAAAAACCGGGGTATCCCCCTGATGATGTATTTCAATGTTCCCAGGTGCGTTTTCCCCGAATCCGGAAGCGCGTTCAAAAAGGAATAAAGCATCTGGTCTTCGATATCTCGCACTAAAATAATCCGCCTCCCTATCAGGGCGACAATAAATCCCGATACAAAAATCGCCAAAATCACATACTTCCTTTTCGATACGATGAATTCATATATC
>JAFGFK010000004.1 GCA_016931135.1 Candidatus Sumerlaeota bacterium
CGCCAACGCCAACCGAAACGCCGACGCCCACTCCCACTCCCACTCCGACGCCATCGCCTTCACCCACTCCTACTCCGACGCCGACGCCTACCCCTACTCCAACGGAAACTCCAACGCCAACGCCGACGCCCACTCCATCAGAAGTGGACAGATGGAATATATATCGATAAAATCATCTATTAAAAAAGGGGAACGGTTTTTTTTCGCCGTTCCCCCTTTTTTTATCTTTTCCCCGGGAATATGCAGAGGAATAGGAATGGACGTCAATGGACATTAATGGACGAAATATGAATTCATCATTTCTTTCTCCCCGGTTTTAAATTTTCAATTTTTCATTTCTCATTTTTCATTTTCAGGTCATCCACTTCACGTGATTCTGTAGCGCTGCCCAGAATTTCTGAAGCCTGGGCAGTTCATCTGAAGGAACGGGTTCTCCGGAAAACTCGCTGAAGGTAAATAAACGCGCCATATATTGCGCATCGTCCTCGAATCCCTCGAGCGCTTCCGGCTTGCTTTCCACAAACTCGAACGGCGTAACATCGGCTTCGCACGGAGCGCCGAAATCGGCGCAAAACGCCAGGAGCGCCTCCCACATATAACGCACAAGGGCATTTCCATCTCCGGCGTCGCCCCTTGCAAAGGGATCGACAAACCGGCGGAAATGAACCAGAATGGGCTTTTTCCCTTTGAACTTCGGTTTCTTCGGTTTTTTCTTTTTTTCCAACGCCTTTTCGCCCGCCCTTTTTTCCCTGATGCCTTGTTTCTTTTCCCCGATGCTCCCGCCTAATGAATAAACCACGATATACAGAACCACTATTCCTCCGAGAATCAGGAGGATATATAAAACAACTATCAGGGCGTCGAAGATTTTCCCGAAAGTTTCCTTTGCCGCCACATTCATAGTCATGATATTTTTATATTCCGGTTCGAAGCCTGAACCGCGCTGAACTTCAGAGAGATAAGGATCATTCAGTTTATCAACGCCTTCATTACGTTTATCGAAAAATTTACCCAGATCCTCACGATCCGAAGGAGCGGAACTCATATCACCGGATTGCCCCCCTTCCGGCGATGATGAAGAGGGTCCCAGTTTTTCCCTGATTCCATACCGGCTCGACCATCCCCTGTAATTCGCCATAAGGCGATCCCTCACATAAAGCCCCGGAAGCGATTGCGGCTGCGGCAGGAAGAAAGACAGGATCAGGATCACGGTTACAATGACAAATCCCGTTGCCAACCAGGGGATGCCGACTTTCTCGGGAAGCGGAACATCGCGTTTTTCGAAATAAGAGGCAAGCTGGCTGAGCGACGCAAGATAGAGAAGCGACAGGGCGCACCATAAATAGAGAAAGAGATAAGCGCCCATGCGAAAACTTACCAGGGGATCTCTGACATTGAAAAAATAAATTCCAGCTCCGAAGGCGGGAATGGCAAAAAGGGAAAAAAGCAGAATCACGCGGCCTGGATGATCCCTCGGGAGAGATACAGCCCAGCGGCGTTCCTGTTCCTCCTGGCTCGGTTTTTCCTTCTCCCGTTCCTTTTTCATCCTGATCCTGGCGAATATGCCGACGTCCGCAACGGTCTGCTCCTTCACCGGATCATCCAGCCAGCACGCTGCCGTGATCTTGTGCCCCGCGTACCAGAGGATCAGGAAAAGCGTCTCGTTCACGAGGAAAACCACAACAGGCGAAGCAGGGATGCGATAGGTAAAAGCCATGTACAGCGTAAAGATCGTGATGGAAATACCCAGGGCAATGGCATAGCCCATCCCTGTGGATTTACCGAGCATCCGGTGGATTCTCTGGATCAGAATGATTCCAAAGGAAAAGGCGATCAGCGCCTGGCGCAGCCGCCACTCGCCCCCTGAAATGAAAAGGGAACGAACCTCGATCAGGTACAGTATCAGGCTGACCAGGAGTCCCCATACGCAAAGAGGGATGAAGATCGCCAGGAGTAATTTAGAGAAACCGACGTCCCGTTGCAACTTCCTTGAGCCTCCTTTCGTGTTCCAGATTGTACACTTCGATTCCATGGGGAACAAACGCATCGAATGCGACATCCTGGGCAATAGCGTTGTTGATAACGAAAATCATCATGCGGTATCCCAGGGCGCGCACGCGAAGCATACCGGAAATAAACGAATCCGTGATCACCCCTGTAAGGACAACGATCACCTGTTGCCTTTCGATATAAGGGAGTTCTTCGAAGAGCAGCGTTTCAATGGGAAGACCATCGGAGATTTCGATGCGCCCGAGGTTTTCGTGGATGATTTGAAACTGATCCTGGAAGCGGCGCGCCCTGATGGAAATGGGGGCAAGGCTCTCATCCTTCCATCCCATGCGCGCCGCATGAAGGGCTTCGCTGAAGGAATCGGATGCGCGCGCCTGGGCGATGGTGATGCCCGGGATACCGAGCGGATCGCGTCCATTGGAAAAGAAACCCACCTTCCATCCCCCATCCCAGAGATAGCGGCAGATGGAGCATGCAGTTTGAACCGCAACCTCGGATGCCATTTGCCCTTTTTGATCCGGTCTCGCCCCCTTCCAGGAATCCTTGTGAAAATCGAGAACAACCGTAGCGCTCGCTTCCATAACCGGATCGAAGACCTTGGTATAGAGTCTTCCGGCGCGCGCGGAGGATTTCCAGTGGATGCGTTTAAGGGCGTCGCCGCGGCGATACTCGCGCACGCCGCGAATGCGCGAGGGATCGTCGAATATGCTTCTTTCCGCAGTATAATCACCGAGCCAGCGATTTTGCCCCACCTGGTATTCCTCAATAACAGAATATTCGGGAACCGCTGTTACGAAATCTCTTTTTTTATCCACGCGCGTTTTTCGGAAAAGCCCGAACAAATCCCCGGTTTCCACAACAAGGGGTCCCAGGGCGTGGCATCCCCTTTTATTGATCTTGACGCTGTAATACAAATGGAAGACGTGTTTCGGCGGAAGGAAAAGGAGGCGTTTGGATACTCCCTCCAGCGGCATGTTTTGCGGAAGCGTTTCTTCGACATACGCCCAGAACACAGGCCAGAAATGGGGATTGCGGATTTTCAGGATAACCTGTACGCTCTGCCCAATGGAAACGACATCTCCGCTCAATTCGCGTTTTACATCCAGCGGTTTGAGCCAGAGCCCCACCATGACGCGGGAGATAATGACCAGGAAAAAAAAGGCGTAGAGGCACAGGATGAGAAGTCCCATCTTCAAAAAAAAGAAAAGCGCAACCAGGAAAACCGGCAATACGCCAAGAAAAAGAAAAGAGGAAATATATTTTTTAAGATTCTTCATAATTATCCCGAATCGCTGTTGTAACGTCTTATATCTCTTGTCGCGTCGAAGTTATCACGCCTCAGGCGTGATAACGAAGACGGATTCATTTCTCTTTCTCTCCGGTTTTAAATTTTCAATTTTTCGTTTTTCATTTCTCATTTTTCATTGTTCCGTCTCCTGTTCCGTTTTGCGAGGTTGAAATGACGTAATGTTAGAAGGAACCTCGATGGAAGAAAGCAGTTCCTCGATCACGGTTTGGGGCGTTTCCTTTCTCAGGCGGTATTCAGGCTTGATGATGATGCGGTGGGAAAGAACCGGCGCCGCGAGTTTTTTCACATCATCGGGGATCACGTAATGCCTGCCATCGAGCGCCGCCATTGCCTGCGCCGTATGGTAAAGGGCAATGGAGGCGCGCGGGCTTCCCCCCAGTCCCAGTTTGAAATTATTGCGCGTGCTGTGCACGATGCGAAGGATATAATTTTTCACCTCTTCATGAACAAAAACCTTTTCCACGTATTCCTGCATTTTGATGACCGTTTCCGCATTGATGACCGATTTCAGGGATTCGATGGGATGAACGCCGCGGAGGCGATCCAGCATCTCCGATTCCTGAAGAAAATCCGGATACCCCAGGGAGATGCGAACGAGAAAGCGATCGAGCTGGGCTTCTGGAAGAGGGAACGTTCCTTCCTGTTCCACGGGATTTTGGGTGGCAAGAACGACAAACGGTTTCTGAAGGGCATGTGTTTTGCCATCCAGGGAAACCTGTTTTTCCTCCATTGCTTCGAGGAGCGCGGATTGCGTTCGGGGCGTGGCGCGATTGATTTCATCCGCAAGAAGCACATTCGTAAAAACAGGTCCCTCGATGAACTCGAATTCAAGGCTTTTCTGATTGAACACGGAAACGCCCGTGATATCCGTGGGGAGCAGATCGGGGGTGCACTGGATGCGTTTGAAGGCGCATCCGAACGTTGCGGCAAGGGAGCGCGCCAGCATGGTTTTCGCCACGCCGGGCACATCCTCCAGAAGGACATGCCCCCGCGCGAGTATTGCGGAAAAAACCGTGAGAATCTGCGCTCTCTTCCCTATAACGACCTTTTCCACATTGGCGATCACGGAATCGCGAATCTCGTTGAAGTTTGCCATTTTTTTCCCTTCCTTACGCTATAATCCCGGATATACATAATACATTCCATGCATCATTAATATGACGTAGAAATATTTTTAACGTTGACCTGACGAATCTTTTCACAATAATGAATCCTTGTTATATAATTTCAGGTTATTCGTTCCTTATATAATAAATCGTCCGAACAAGGGCAAATAAAAAAAGATGGGGAGATACCATGAGAAAAACAGCCTTATTTATCTTCATTTTTTTCACGCTGGCTTTAATACCCTTTGAAGCGTCGAGCGCGGAATGGACAGTCCTCATCTACCTGGATGCGGACAACAATCTGGAACCTTTCGGAATACAGGATGTGAATGAAATGGAACAGGTCGGTTCCGACGCGAACATGAATATTGTCGTTCTTTTCGACCGTATAAACTATTACGACACGACAAACGGCGATTGGACCGATACAAGGCGCGGGCTCATTACAAAGGATTCCAATACGGGCGTCATCTCATCAACGCTCGCCAGCGTGGGAGAGAAAAACATGGGAGATCCCGCCACATTGACCGAATTTGTCAACTGGGGCGTTACAAATTACCCGGCAAGCCATTACATGCTTGTTTTCTGGAATCACGGGGGAGGATGGCGGGATACCCTCAACAAGCTGATCAAGGAACAGGCGTTTTTTTCCAAATCCAATCCTGAAAAAAAAGCCGTGGAAACAAAAATCGCTTTGCTTTCCTCTCAAAAGGCGGGACCCCTCAAGGATGTATGCTATGATGATACAAGCGACGACGTTCTCTACACCCAGGAGGCGCGGCTGGCTCTGGAAGGCGTTGCCGCAAACATCGACATCATAGCCTTCGACGCCTGCCTGATGCAGATGATGGAGGTGGCTTTCGAGCTCAGGGGGGAAGGAAGCGTCATGGTGGGTTCGGAACAATCCATTCCCGGAAATGGGTACCCTTACAATCTCTTCCTCCAGAATCTGAAGACAAATCCAACGATGACTCCCCAGGAACTCGCCTCCGCTATTATCGCGCGATATGCGGAATTTTATAAT
The DNA here is from genome assembly GCA_016931135.1 of Candidatus Sumerlaeota bacterium. Lineage (GTDB taxonomy): Bacteria > Sumerlaeota > Sumerlaeia > MWCT01 > MWCT01 > JAFGFK01. The sequence continues at coordinate 5,450 of JAFGFK010000004.1, forward strand.
GGCGAATATACGCTGTCCGCAATCGACCTCGGGCTGATGGGAAACCTGGGAACGAGTTTGAACGCATTTGCAGGCGCCATGATCGCAGCGGATTCCGAATGGAGCGCCATGCTCGGTTCGCGGTTTCATTCCAACTATTACGCGGATTTCGATTTCCGCGATCTTTACGGTTTTATTGACGGAATGCTGTCGCGGGCTTCCCATCCCTCGATTCTTTCCACAGCGGCTCAGGTGAAAACAGACTTCCTCGCCTCGATCATCGCCCATCACAGTTCCTTATCCGAAAACGCCCACGGGCTTTCCATCTATTTAACCAGCGTGGGAACCACACCATCCCCATACTATACTCCTACTTATATCCAATTCGCCGCCAACACCCTGTGGGATGACATGCTTATTACTGCGAAGAATAAAACCGTTCCGGACGATTCCTTTGAATCCAACGATGTCTTTTCCCAAGCCGCATCCCTGGATTTGGGATCCCAATCCGGACTTTGCTGCCTGAATGACGACTGGTTCAAATACAACATCCCGGAAAACGGCGCAATCACGATATCCGTTTTTTACGATTACTTTGCCGGCAATATCAACCTTGAACTTTACAACTCCGCGCAGCAGAAGGTTGCCTCATCCAGCAAGTGGCTGGACGATTACGAGCTCATCCATTACAAACCCCAAACAGCAGGGGACTATTATCTCAGGATTCTGGGGTACAACGGCGATCAGAATTATTATTACGATCTGCATGCCCTGAATCCGGAGGAGAATTCCGGGTATCACGCCAGGAGAATTCCCTTTGAATCCGCCGACTATTCGGGCGCAACATATCTTGATCTGGGGGATGATGGGTCGCAGGAGATAGACTTGGGATTTTCGTTCGAATATTTCGATCAACTCTATGATTCCGTCAGAATCTGTTCCAACGGGTATCTCACATTCGGGGGATGGGGCAGTGAATACCACAACTGGCCCATGCCTGTTCCGAAAGAACCGGAATCTGTTGTTGCAGTTTTCTGGGATGACTTGCTTCCGCCAACATCGGGCGGGGGCGTTTACTACAAGATAACAGGCGATGAGGGGAAAAAGAGCCTGATCGTTACCTGGGTGGATTACCGCAGATGGGATTATTATTATGGCTGGACTTCGAGCGGCGCCACGTTTCAGGCGGTTCTCTCACAGGAAGAGGGAACCATTCAATTCAATTACCTGGATACGTTCTTCAGCGATCCTTATTATGACAACGGGGCATCCGCCACGGTGGGGCTGGAGAGCGAGGATGGAACGCGCTGCCGGATGTTCAGTTACAACGAGGGCGTGATATCCGGCGGGACAAGCATCATTTTTCTACCCCACGATTATACAAACGCCGCGCCCCTATGGACTTCGTACAGATAACTTATATGTCATTTTCCTATTGTTTTCTCGTTGTTCTTCCCTGTTATTTTTAATTGATGGAAGGAATTGAGATTTTCTACAAAAGGTTTCATCACGATGGAACGATGAACGATTTTTCAGTAGGAGAGATAAAAATGGAAGATTTCAAAAAAAGATCCCGGAAGAAGGGGCTGCCGCCCGGAACGCTCGTTTATATCGGGGAAAAAAGGGGAGACGGCGTAAGAATCAGCGTCATCGATTACGATTCGGAAACTCTGCGAGAAAAGGAAGCGGTTCACGTGGAAGAATGTTTTCCCTTCAAAATGGAAAAGTCAACCACATGGATCAATGTGGACGGACTTCATAAAAAGGAAATTCTGGAATGCCTGGGGAAAAATTACGATCTGCATCCCCTGACTCTCGAAGATATCATGAATACCCACCAGCGCCCCAAGGTGGAGGATTTCGGGAACTATCTCTACATCGTTCTGAAAATGATCTATCTCCATCCCGGGGATTCGACAATCATCACGGAACAGGTCAGCCTGATTCTGGGAGAGAATTTTGTCATGACGTTCCAGGAACGGGAAGGCGACGTGTTCGACCCTATACGGCAGCGCATCAAGGAGGGAAAAGGGAGCGTAAGAAAAATGCATGCGGATTATCTCGCCTATTGCCTGATCGATTCGATCGTGGACAATTATTTTTCCATCCTGGAACGCTACGATGAACAGATAGACAACCTGGAAGACCAGCTCCTGGGGGTTCCTGCAAACTCGCTTCTCAATCGAATATACGCTATAAAAAGGGAGGTGATTTCGCTCCGGAAGGCGGTCTGGCCCCTTCGGGAGGTCGTGAGTTTACTGGAGCGCTTGGAAACCCGGCTCATCGAGAAGAAAACCCGCGCCTATCTGCGGGATATTTACGATCACGCCATCCAGGTGGTGGATACGGTGGATACGTACCGCGAGATCATATCCGGAATGCATGATCTCTATCTATCGAATGTCAGCAACCGGATGAATGAGATCATGAAAATACTGACGATCATCGCCACAATATTCATCCCGATCACCTTTATTGCGGGAATATACGGGATGAATTTCGAATTCATGCCGGAAATTCACTGGAAGCTGGGGTATCCGGTTGTGTGGGGCATTATGATTACAATGGCGGCGCTCATGCTTGCGTATTTCAGGAAAAATGACTGGCTATAATTCCGGGATTTTCCCAGCCAGCGTTCAATCCAGAATTTTATTTCTCAAAGAGGGTGATAATCCATTGATATCCACGCCCGTGCCCATGATGCGAATCCTTTGAAGAGAAGGCGCGTCCATCAGCGGGGTGAGGTCTCTGATCCACGTACAATTGGTAAGGTCGATGATCTCCAGGGATTTCAATTTTGCCAAAGGTTTCAGGTTGATGAGCCTTGTGCAATTCTTCAAGTACAAGCCCTTGAGGGAATCCATGCCTTCGAGGGGTTCGATATCGGCAAGGCGCGTGCAGTTGTTGAGATACAGCCTGGTAAGGGATTTCATGCGGCGGAGGGGATCGATGCTGGAAACATCCGAGCATCCGGAGACATCCAGCCATTGAAGGGCGAGGAGATTTTCCAGGGGGCGAAGATCGACAACCCCGCGGCAATCCGTTATATCCAGCCATTCCAGGGCGGCAAGGTTGCTCAAGGGGTTGAGATCGATCACGCCGGAGCAACCGGAAAGGCACAGGCGTTTCAGCGCGGTGAGGGAGGCGATGGGGGACAGATCACTGACGGCGCGGCACCCCGTCATCTCCAGCCATTCCAGTGAAATGAGAGAAGAGATAGGGCTGAGATTAATAACGCCCGAGCAACCTGTGAGATCGAGTTTTTTCAGATTGGAAAGGGAAGAAAGCGGCGCCAGGTCGTTCAAGGCGGCGCAAGCCCTGAGGGATAAGGAAGACAGCTCGGTCATGAGTTTCAGGGGCCCGATGTGGCGGATATAAGGTTTGGCGAATTCGGGTATGGATTCATTTCTTTTGATATCGTCCAGAATCGATTGGATGGAAAGGGGGTCCACATTTTCCTCGATCACTTTTCTCCGGATTTCATTCAGGAATAAGGCGCTTTCCTCCTGCTCGATAACGCCCAGTTCCCGGGGTTTATCCTCCGAGAGGTTTTTCCCCTCGGGATTGCGAAGCCATTCGAGGCAATAATCAAGGGAGAGGAATTCATAAAGGTTCGTTTTTTCCGAGAGGAGAATCAGGGCGTTTTTGGCAAGACCTTCGGGTTGCGCATCGGCGAGACTGTGGAAATTCTGCGCCGTTTCTGCGGGAGACTCCCTGCGCTCTCGCGCTTGTTCCAGAATCTCCACGGTCATCTCGCCCAGCTTGTAGGAAAGATTGTCTTCGGGTTTGATTACAGTCGTAGCCTTTTGGAGAGCAATGCGGAAGACCTGATAAATCGGTTGAGCGAGCGCCAGGGATAACAGGAATTCCTGGGGATTCAATTCTTCTCTTTCGATTTTTACAAGGATTTCCTCCCAATGCTGATAGCCCAACTCCAGGAGAGTTTCCTGTGAAACGGGGAGTTTCTCCCAATTGGTCTGTCGTGAGGCTGGTTCGCGAAGCCATTTGATTCCCTGGGGAGTGGAAAAAATCTGACACAGCAGCGGTTCGGCTGCCATCATGCGCACTCCTTTTTGCGCCAGACCTTCGGGCTGGAAATCCGCCATTTTCAGGAGGTACTGGGATGTTTGCTGGAAATCCTCGTGCAATTCCTTTCCTTTTTCCAGCGTCATGGCAATGGCTTTTGACAATTTCTTGGATGTTTTTTTATCGCTGGAAATCACCATGGCGTCCTGGTCCAGGGCGGCTTTGATCTTTTTGAATTGTTCCTGCCTTAATGTCAGGGGGATCAGAAGAAACAGGGGATCGATTTCCTCCTGGGATTTGGCGCGTTTGGGATGTTCGACCTTTTCGGGAGGGCGCGGGGCGCCAGGCGCGACTTTCTCGGGAAAAAGATCGATACCGGTTTCGAGGTCTCTGGGTGTTTCCTCCGCTTTTTCCTCCACGGGAGTAAATTCGCTCTCCATTTCCGCCTTTTCCATCGCTGCGGGGATATGCGGCGTAATCCTCCGATAAGCCATAGAGCGGAATTCGGGGTCTTTCAACCACCGCAGCCCCGGTTCGGAAGACAAGAGCCGGCATAAATTCTGACCCTGCGCGAGAATATTGAGCGCCTGTTTTGACAGCCCTGCCGGTTGCTCATCCGCCAAATCCTGGAGTTTCCTGGAAACCTGAGAATAAGGTTCGCGGGATTTTCTGCTCTGTTCCAGTATATCAGCGACAATGCCTCCCAGGGGAATCGGGGTTTCCTTATCAACGGACAAAACAGTGATATATTGTTCCAGAGCGACGCGCAGGATGTGATAATGCTCCTTATCGAGAATCTGTGAGAAGAAGAGCGAGATGGGTTCGACCTGTTCCCCTTTCGAACCCGCCACCCGAAGGGCGATTTGCAGACTGTTCAAAAGATGCACGACGTTTCTGGGGTTATTGTCCCCTGCATCGATCACGAGTCTGATGATTCCTTCGACTTTATCCCGCGGCATTTCGGGAGGAAAAATTTCCGCTTTATCCACAAGGGTGCGAATATAGGCAATCATGCCGCTGGCTTTATGATCGGGAATATGAAAAGGAACCTGGATTATTTTTTGAAGAAAGACATCCGGATCAAAATTCTCCAACTGACGTTCCTTCGTAAAACGTCCTTTCAATAAGGAATGAAGCCGCCGGGGACAGACGCCGAAAACCATCGAGATCCCGGGTTGGCGAAGAATCAGGTTGACGCCCTGGAGCAGGGCGATGGCGTTTTCCGGTTTGCATTGATCGATATCATCGATAAAAACGATGATTCCGGGTTTGGCGAGCGATGGGTCGCGCGTGATCCTCCGCAAATCCTCGAATGCGTCCATGTACAGCCGCCTCGCAAGAAGGTAATCCTTGATCAGTTCGAGAGACTGGTTCACGATATTATCCGAGGAGATGGTTTCATTGAGCATGGAAAAATCCGGGGAATCCAGACTGTGTTTGACGCAGTAGCCGTAAATAAGGGATTGAAGGGCGTTGGTGAGAGCGGCGACGCCTTCCATGATTTCCTTGTTCGATCCCAGGGAAAATTTCTTCTCATAATCATCGAGGGCGCGGGCGATAGCGACGATCAGGGGGATGATGGGATGTTCATCATGATCGTATTGCAAGGCGTTGAACCATACCGTGATGAAGATCTCTGATCTCTGATCGAGAATGCTGCGGATCATGTTCAGAAGCGTGGTTTTTCCGGCGCCGTTGTTTCCATAGATCCCAACCGTGACCGAATCCGGGGCGTTCATCAGGGATTGCGCCAGGATTTTCGCATAGGCTTTGAAATCGAGGCGGTCTTCCTGAAGGGGCCCGGCGGTTCCCCTGAGCTCTCCCAACGGCATATCAGAGCAAAAGAACCATCTTGAATCTCCCTCCTGAGTTGCCATCATTCCTCATCCTTTCGATATGAACTGGACAGGATCTCGTTGAAAACAAGATTTAGGCTTGGGCGAGAACCATTTCAAAGAATTTGAAGCCTATTATGATAATCTCATCATCTATGTCAACATCCGTTTTTTTCTGGAATTCGCATCCCGTTCATGTTTTTATCCTTACAGTAGCGTAGTAATTTATAAGGGTGAGGCTACCGATCGTTATTAAATTCGCCGAAGGAGGAAAAAATGGTTGAGACAATAAACGTACGCTGCCCGGAGTGCAAGTGCGTCATTGTTGTCGATAAAAAGACCGGTGAAGTCATCGAGACGCGAAAACCCATATTGGAGGATTCCACGGGCGACCGGTTCAAGGACGCCTTTGAGAAGGTGAAGAAATCCCAGGAGATTGCGGAGGAAAAATTCCGGGCTGCCCGGGAAAAGGAAAAGAATAAATTTCAAAAACTCGACGCCCTGTTCAAAGAAAAAATGAAAGAGGTGAAGGAAAAGGGAGAAGAGGGGTTGCCTCCGGAGCGCCCCTACGACCTGGATTGAGACGCCCGTTCCGGAAAAATATTCCGGAAATCCGTAACAAGAGGGATGCGAGAACATCGTTTTATAAGGAACAGTAGTTTGGCAAATTGATTGTATTATGGGGTCATACTCTATAAAAATCCTCATCTTTAGTGGATTTTGGCATTGTTTGGAATGAAGGGTGTGGTATTATTCATTTAAGATGGTTTTCTCCTGAAAATATGAGGATTTTTATAGGGTTTGACCCCTGAATTTGCCAAACTACTGTAAGGAATATGAAATCACGAAAATACATTTTTCTCCCCGCGATTGTAACGATCCTGATCACTCCTTTTGCCCTGTGCGGAGAGATTCTTCGAAATCCGGGGCTCGAGGAGGATGCAGACCTCAATGGCTTTCCTGATTTTTGGACCCTGCAACGCCTCGCGGTTGTTGACAAAGACCCCCTCCATGCGTTTGAAGGCAATATCAGCGTCCGCACATCAGCCAATCATGGAATTATCCAGAACGCCTCGGTTTACGGCGGAACAAGACTTGTTTTTTCTGGATTCATGAGTGGGGATGTCGGGGGGGAAACCGGCGCCCTTGCCTGCGAATTCCGCGCCTCGGGAAATTGGCGGCATTATCAAAGGGAATATTGGGAGAAAATCCCTCCCTCATACAATCCTTACGCAGTTTCCTTTCTCTCCCCTCCTGATGCGGACCTGGGGCGTTTCGTTCAGTTCTCCCTTTTCAATCCGGACTGGGTCAGCGCCGACGCCTTTTCCCTCACGGATGAATTCATCCACAATCCGGATTTTGAAATCCTGGAAAATGATTTTCCTTCCGATTGGCGCCGGGTGGGCGCTCCCGTCGTCGATTCATCGGGTCAAAACGCTGCGAACGGTTTTGTGGAAATCGGTTGCGACGGCGATCATTACGTTCTTCAGAATCTGGCGGTTCATCCGGAAAAAAAATACAAACTGACCGGGCATGTCCGTTCGGGCGACGGATTTAACGCCCCTGAATCCATCGCCCTTTTATTCCTCGATAATAACATGGAGCCTTGCGGGGAAATTCGCGTCCCCTTCCTGGCAAAGGCGCAGTATTCCCTTTTCGAAGCGAATATCACGCCTCCCGCAGAATCGCTCCTGATGCGCCTCTCTCTCAAACCCCTTGATTCCCCGCATTCCTTCATCTGGTTCGACGCCTTGGACCTTTGGGGAATCGCCCTTTCCCCCAATTCCTTTTCGCCAAATGGCGACCTTCTCCACGATGAAACAACCATGTCGATCCTTCTGGGGCGGGAGTCTCTTGTGGAGGCGGAAATACTCGATCCATCGGAGCAACCGATCCGCTCGATTCTTCCGGAGCAAAGCAGACAAAAGGGCGTTCATTCCTTCTCATGGAATGGCCTCACGGATGCGGATAGCGTTACCTCACCGGGAACCTACGCGCTGAAGGTTCACGTTACAAATGATTTGAATGAAGAGGTTTCCCTGAGTTCGCCGGTTCGGGTGAGCGATTTCGAGCCCCTGGGCGGATGGATTGAAAACCTCGGGGATTTTTTCCCGCGCGGATTATGGATGCACCTCGGGGGATTCTACGGGGAAAAGGTGGATTACGACTCTCATCTGGCGAAATTGAAAGACGCCGGGTTCAACGCCATCCTGCCCAACTGGATTCCGAAAGAGCGCATCCAGGATTTGATGAACGCTGCGGATCGGGAGGGACTTTCCGTCATCGCCCATACGGAAAATTTCGATTCCCTGATCGGAAAATACCCGGACTTTTTCTACGAAACAATCAGCGAAACCGAGTGGCGCGACGCTGCGACAACCTGCATATGCCAGTTCGCGAGCCATCCCTCGCTTCTCGGATATTATATCAGGGACGAGATCAGAAATGAATATCTGAAGCCGGCGATCGACGCCGTGAAAACATTGAGGGCGTTGGACCCCGAGCATCCCGCATTCAGTTCCATCTCGCGTTCTTCCGATTTAAAGACGCCTTTCAACGCAATGGATACTGCGGTTCTGCTGCACCACCACTATCCTGCGGGATACGCCAAACCGGTCTCCCCCGATCTCTTCACTCCCTTTTGCCAGGACCTTGAAAAAGCCTACGAAGCGGCGTCAGAAAAAAACCGCCCCCTATGGATGTTGCTCCAGGGCTTTTCGCTGGAGTTATCCGAACGTTTACCAACGGAGGCGGAAATGCGCTGCCAGGTATGGCTCGCGCTCGCTTACGGGGCTAGGGGTATTTTTTATTTTCTTTCCCAGAGTACGTACCAGGTTCTGGGCGTTTTCACCTATGAGGGCGAACCCTTTCCGATCCTGGAAACCATGAAGGATATCAATCGGGAAATAAACGAATTGTCTTCCATCCTTTTAAATCTTACCCCGGTGGAATGTTTTGCCGCGTCCATACCGGATCATGCGGTACGATGCTGGAAGGATTCATCTGAAACGGCTTATGCGTTTGTCGTCAACAAAGACTGCCTTTCCACAAGGAGCTCCGAGCTGATCCTCGATGCCATGACGATCACGAGTATCGAGGATGTCCTGACAAAGGCGAGCCTTTCCTTTTATTATGAAGCCGGGCAATCCCATATCCCGCTTGAAATGGCGCCGGGGCGGGGCAGGCTTCTCAGGATTGAAACGGACAGCCTCATCCTCTCCGCTTCCAGGCGCGCCCCGCGCGAGGCGATTTTTTCCGCTTTTTCCCTCCCGCATATCCCCCTGTGGAAAGATTATTTCGCCATCAAACCCCCGAGCGTTACACTCGATGAAACCCTCGTGGGACACATCCCCCTGAACGGTATTATTTCCGATATCTCGCTTTATGATGGATACGCTTATGTGGCTGCATTGGAAACCGGGCTTCACGTGGTGGACGTTTCGAATCCCCGGAATCCGCTTTTCATGGAAACCCGCACAGACCTTCACTATTACAGGGGCGTAAGGGCAAACGCAACGGGCGTCTATTGCGCCGATTCGAAAGGGGGGCTTGTGATTTTCTCCCCGGATGAAAAGAAACCGCTTCGCGAGATCGGTTCCTGGTGGGGTCACACGGGGAGCCCCTGGGCTCTTGCGTTGAAGGAGGATCGCGCCTTCCTCGCATCGGATTCGTGGGGCATGTCCGTTTTAGACGTGGCGGATCCGACTTCACCTGTACTTGTGGGCAGATCGGAGGGGATGGAACGGGCGCGATGCGTCATTCCAAACGGAGATATAGTATATGTCCTGGATGAATTCCGGGGCGTCATGGTGGAAGATGTATCAAGCTCCGTACCGGTTCTTCTGAACTCCATTCCCCTTTCGGGACCTTTATCCGGCGCGATCAAAGGAAACGTGATGGCGATCGCCTGCGGCAGATACGGTTTAAAGGTCTTTACCCTCGAAGCGCCGACCACGCCTGTCCTTTCGGGCGAGATTCCGCTTCTCATGACGGAATCGGTTGGATTTTTCAGGAAGGAGTGGATTTTCGCCGCAGCGGGAACCGACGGCGTGGCGTTGATCCATCTGGATGAAGAAGGCGTTCCGACTTTTGTGAAATTTCATCAGCCATTGCCGGGATATTACGCCCGCGCGCTTTATTCGGACAATTACTGCGCGTATGTATTATATCCTTATGCCGGGTTATACATACTTTCGGGATCCCTTATCATCGATCCGGAATCCGGCGAGGATTTCCAGGGTTTCGTGATGTATTAAAGGTAAGGTCTGGAACAAAAATCCGGGATTCAAGAGATATTTTTAAACAATCATGGCAGGGGCGGGACGTAACTGACGCAATCCACGATATCGGCGACATCGATTTGTCCATCGTTGTTCGCGTCAAAGGGATGGCCGGGTGAACGCCCCATCATGTAATTTAAAAGAGGGGCGACCAGGTAGAATTTCCAGCATTCATTGTAAGGACCGCCGAA
>JAFGFK010000451.1 GCA_016931135.1 Candidatus Sumerlaeota bacterium
GCCAGTATTGCGCTGGGAAGGGCGCAAAGGAGGGAAAGTATTTCTTTTCTGTTTTTCATATTTCCGCACGCAATCTCCCCGATAATAAAGGGATGACATAACGCCTTTCCACGGTTCAGCAGTTCCGCGAGTTCTGGCTCGCCTTTTCGGAGATGAGAAATCCACACGGAGGTATCAACAAGTATCATCCCCGCGCCTCTTTCATTCTTCTCCTGGGAATGGGGCGCAGATTTTTTTCCGTTCCGCCCAGAAGAGCGAGTCTTTTGGCGGATTCCAGGGAGATCAATGCCTCGAGTCCAAGTTTTACCAATGCGGTTTTTTCATGGACGCCGGTAAGTTTCACCGCCTTTTCAACAAGCGCATCCTCAATATTGAGAGTCGTTCTCATAACTATTGCTCCATATAAATTATATGTATAGATATGTATATAATATATGCATAAAGTCAAGCGTATTTTTGGTAAATATCATTCGAAGAAACGATTTATCTTGATGGCGCAATAAAAATAGCGAAGAATATGATTTCATAAAAAAAGAATTCAGGGCAAACGAAGATTAAAAAAATAAAGTCATAGATAGGGAAACGTCTTAATGAGGTTATCTTATGGATTTTCCGGTTATCTTCATTCCGATAATCCTCCTCATTGTCGGGATCATAATCTTGAGCGCCTATTTTTCTGCAAAGAGGAGAAAGGAACTCATGCTTTGGGCGCAGGCAAAGGGCTGGTCCTTTTCCCCGGAAAAAGACCATACCTTCGATTCCCGTTTCTCCGCCTTCAAACTCCTCCGCCAGGGCGAAAACCGCTACGCCCATAATATCATCAGGGGAATCTGGAATGAACGATCCCTTATCGCCTTTGATTATCATTATGAAACCCATTCCACAAATTCCAAGGGGCATCGGCAAACCCACCATCACCATTTTTCAGCTGTGATCATGGAAAGCAACCTTCCCCTGAAACCGCTCTTTATCAGGCCCGAGGGTTTTTTTGACAAGATCACGGAATTTTTCGGCGCCGACGATATAGATTTCGAATCCGCAGAATTCAGCCGTACGTTTTTTGTCAAGGCGGATGATCGCCGCTGGGCGTATGATGTGCTTCACGCACGCACCATGGAGTTCCTCCTCCAGTCACCGCGGTTTACCATCCAGTTCGATCATACCCATGTATTCGCAGCGCGATCCGGAACATTCAAGATCACCGATTTTCAAGACGCCCTCGGCGTTATCAAGGGAATACTCGATCGCTTTCCCCCGTACCTGGTAAAACAATTAAAAGGAGAATCATGATGTCCAATCCATTTGCCCTTTATATCCCCCTTGCGTTTGTCTTGTTTTTCCTGATCTGGCTGATTGCTACCTATAACGCCCTTGTGCGAATCCGGAACCATTGCCGCGAATCGTGGTCGGGCATCGATACGGAATTGAAACGCCGTTATGATCTGATCCCGAACCTCGTGGAGGTGGTGAAGGGATACGCCAAACACGAGCGCGAGGTTTTCGAGAGCGTCGCAGCGGCAAGAACCCGCGCCATAAGTTCCACAGGCTCCCCCGCCTCTCAGGCAAAGGATGAAAACGCCCTGGTGGGAACCCTTCGCTCCCTCTTTGCCGTTGTGGAAAGATATCCTAATCTCAAGGCAAGCGGGAATTTCCTGAAACTACAGGAGGAGCTGACGAATACGGAAGATCGCATCCAGGCAGCCCGGCGATTTTATAACGCCAATGTGCGCGATCTCAATATCCGCGTTGAGGTTTTCCCCTCGAACCTTGTGGCGAATGTTTTCAGCTTCAAAAAGGAGGAATTCTTCGAAATCGAGAGCGCCTGCCAACGAACAGCGCCCGAAGTCAAAATATAATGGCAAACCCTCTCAGTTTGCTTTTTGAATGTAATTGGTTAAACTCTTCTGTGGATCGATTCCCCAAATCTCTCCAGTTGTTCCCTTCCTTATTCCGTAATTCTTGCGGAACACCACCGTCAGCTCCGGATGATAGATGAATACCTGTGCGATCTCGTAATTGTTCACAAAAGAGACGGGTAACTCGGTGAATCCCTTCATGGGAAACGGATAAACCACATATTCCGGATTTTTCCTCACAGCCCAATCCCAGATCCATAGTCTTCCTATCTCGCCCGCAGCCTCGGGCGTTACCAATCCCATCACATCGAATATCGTCCTCTCCGAAAAATACCCGATGTATCCGATCTCCGGCGCCATCACGACGTCGCTTTGCTCCGAATGGTTCTTGATCCATTTTCCCGCAAGATCGTACCCCTTGCATTCCAGAGTTGGTCTTTGCGATCTGTAAACCCAGAAGAAAATCTGGGTGGAAACATCATAGAAAACCGGCGAGATGCAGATGAATAGAAAAAATGCAAAGGGAACCAGGAGGGGTGAATCCGGAGGCGGCTTTTGAAAAAAAGGTTTACCGGCATTTCCGCTCATCCATTCTATAAATTTATGCAATCCTGTCGCCGCAAGCCGCGCCAGATTGATAAGCGCAACCCCGAGCCCCATCGTCTCTATATGATAAAGCGGAGTATGATAATGAACAAAAGCCGGCGCCCGCCCAATCCTCATGAAGATCAGGTATGCAAAAAACCAGTAAACAAAAATGCGCAATTTCGGATAACGCAATAGGATCAGGATAAAACCGATCCATTCGAGAACGCCCCTGATATCGAATCGCTCCCCAACAAAGAATTGTCGCCGGAAGAAATAATCGAAGAACAGTCTCCATACATTCGCTGCATTGGTATGGGCGTGTTTTCCCTTTATGGATTGATAGATCAATGAGCCGTAATAAGTCTTCATGAAGATAGCAGCGCACGCCAGGGGAATCAGAACGATCATGAGGATTTTAATCCAGTCATTTCGCAATTTCCGGTTTTTAAAATCAAAAAGCGCTTGCGGGAGAACCAGCATCAGGGCAAGACCGCCCTCGGGCCTTGTGAAAAGGGCGAGCAGCGCGAAAACCACGGATAGACGCAGCCTTTGTTTTATCAAACTTAAAAATGACGCATATATCAGAAAAAGAAAAAGCCCGGTCTCCATTCCGCCAACAGGAAGACATAACAAGGGATCCATGAATAAAAGGAGGATTACAAGGCGGCTCCAGAGTTTATCCCCAATATGATCCCCCAACTTGATAATCATCCAGAAAACCGCTGTGATGAAAAAACAGTCCAGGATTAACGAGGCGCTCCAGGGGGCGGATTTGAAAAGCATCGCTCCCGCGATAACAAGGGCGTAGAGCGGGGTTGTGGTTCCCAGAACCTTTTCCCCCGGATTGTAAACCAAACCCATGCCGCTTATCAGGTTCCGCGAATAACGATACGTGATCAAAGCGTCATCTGTTATAGTTCGCGTTTTGTATCGGAAAAAAGACGCGATACAAAACAGCCCGATAAAAATCGCAATCGTACGAATTCTTTTTTGCGTTCTGTTATTGGGAACTATCGGAAACTTTTTATCCAAGAAAATCACCTTGCATAAAATGGTTCTGTATTTCTATTCTGTATCCGCATCCCGCGTCAATCTTAATAAGATTCGCCCATGTAACAATATATTTAAAACCTGTCTTGACCTTTTATTTTTATGGGGTAGAGAAATTAATCATTATGAATCGAAAAAAATGTGAATTTACGAGTCAAAATATTGCTGGATTCAAACAGTGGTTTCTCCATTACGCCTCCGGATACAAGGAGCGATATCCTGACGATAA
>JAFGFK010000452.1 GCA_016931135.1 Candidatus Sumerlaeota bacterium
ATCACCTTATGGCTTTTACCATTCCATTCGATGCTTCTCTCCACTTTTGTTTTTCCCAGGTTGAAAAGGAGAAGGCGCGAGGGGAACTCTGTGATCCATACGCCGTCCTTTTTGCCGTCGATGCATCCCTTTATACTTGATATCTGCGATTGTTCAGAAGCGATTCTGAGGATTATTTTTGCCGACTGTTTTGTTTCAGATGCGATACGGTGAATCCTGCCATTGCCGAATTTCACTCCCCCCTTCAGAACCTTTTCCTCGAAAAAGCATTCGGAATCCTTTGTATTTATGGGAAAATCGGTTTTGCCTTCCACATCCTGGAGCGGCATCGATGATGCCCAGATTAATACCCCGCCGCGATCCACCCACTTCAGGATGCGTTCGATGATATCACGCTCCACCACATCACAATCGAAAGCCACGAGAATTCTATAATTGAAGATTTGTGATTTCCCGGAAACGCCGCCGCTATCCAGAATCCCATCCTTTATCAAAAGTTCATCGAGCACATCATAATCGACAACATCGCGGAGTTCCATTCCGGAATTAACCGCTGGCATGACATCGCCGTTCAGGAAGTATTTTGTCGTGGGCGCAAGCAGCGCGATTTCCGTCATTCCCCTTTCCCCGGTGAAAAGACGCAAGTATTTCATGGCGTCGCTTATGTGGTTGTCGATTTCATAGGTAAAGAGCCTCGAGGATCCGCAGGAGACATCCGAAAAGGTTCGTTTGATAAAACTCTCGCGATCCAGCGCCCCGGCAGCCTCGGTGCGATACTCCGCGCCGTAAAAAACGTAAGCCGTTCCCCCCCATTTGTCCGCCCAGTAAGCGCCGCGCGAATCAGCCGATTGAACAGGAATATTTCTTTCACCCGCCATTTTCGCAAACGCCGGGCAGTAAGTTCCCCAGGATAGCGGATTCATCCAACCCGCATTTCCCCCGGGTTTTACGGAAACCCGATCCTTTCCGAATATCTCTGTAACCATATCCGTTGATTCTCCGGCAAATCTTACAAGGGCGCCATGATACCATTGGATGAAATCCAGCCATTTGCGGCGATCCTTTACAGGTCTTTGATCGAGAGGCAAAATAGAATCCCCTGCGATCTCGGGAGGAAATATTATTTCTTCGAATGATTTCAAACCGGCGTTCCATGCAGAATTAAGTTTCATAATGTTGCCGTATTTTTCCCGCATGGCTTTCCGGAAAGCCGGCAACGCATAAGAATCCCCGCACCAGTATCCCTCGTGGCAATGCCCCAGCTTCACCACCCAGTCCACGTAAGGAAGGGGATAATTCCCCTCGCCATAAGGTCCCAATATACAAGCGTATGTTTCCAGGATGCGATCGCCAAAGTGTTTGTGAAGCGCCTGATAAAAATGTTTGTACCATTCGAGCGTTCGCGGATCGAAGATCGAAAGCATGTAACACTCTTCCCCGTGTGCGTTGCACCGCATCAGTGTGGCGCGGGAATCTTTTCGCAGCCAAACCGGCGGTACGTGGCACCAGATATAGGGAATATAAGAAAGCCCTGCATCCTTGAGGAGACGTTCCATTTTGTCATGGTGTGAAAAATCGAACCGCCCCTCTTCAGGCTCTATCATGCCCCATGCGATGTAATCTTCGTAGGCTTCGAGCCCGCCTTGTTTCAGGCGTTTCAAATCTTCGAGTTGAGGGAACGATCCCTTGAAATTCGGATCAACCGAAGCCCCGATAGGGCTGTGCTGTATGGCGTCAACGGAAAGGTTCCCCGTGGCGAGGCGCAAAGGTTTGTCTTTTTCAGGGATTCTTTCGCTTCCAGAAGCTGCGCTCAAAGTTAGAAAAATTGTCGCAAGACATATAGCCATTTGTTTCATTCCAACTCCCAAACTTTTGTAAGCGTATTAATGGAAATACGAATTATTATCCCCTTTCCTGTTTTGTCAATCCGCTTATGTAAGTTTTGAGTTTAATTTGCTGATAATACTCTTGACCTTCACCATTTTTCTTATTATAAGGATTAATTACAGATTTTGCAGATCGTTAATAGTATTATTTCTTATAATTCGGAATAGATGAAGCATGATTGAAAAAGTTGTAAAACGCTTGACTGTTGGGGATGAATCCGAGATCAGGCAGAACCTTGAATACTGGCTTTCCCGCCCCCCCGAAGAAAGGGTCGCAGCGGTTGATTTCTTAAGGCGTCAATATCATGGAGATACAGGAAGACTTCAAAGAGTTGCTCGAGTTATTGAACGCCCATAAAGTGGAGTACATGATTGTTGGGGGATATGCCCTCTCACATCATGGCGCTCCCCGATACACGGGCGATATCGATATTTACGTCAAACCTGATCAGGAAAATTCAAGGCGAGTTATTAATGCATTGGATCAATTCGGATTTGGAAGCGTCGGTTTGACAGAAGAAGACTTCAATGCGCCTCATAAAGTTGTGCAACTTGGATACCCGCCTGTAAGGATAGACATCATGACTTCATTATCGGGCGTTTCCTGTGAGGAAGCCTTCTCAAACAAAATGTCCGGGAAATATGGCGATACGCCGGCGTATTTCATTGGAAGGGAACAATTTCTGAAAAATAAACAAGCCTGTGGAAGAAAGAAAGACGAAGCAGACATCGAAGCGCTTGGTTCTGAAACCTGAAAATACCGTAACAGTTCAGATGCGTGAGAAACACGGAAGAAAATATATATCCCCGGGGCTTATGGTTCCATTCGTGGGATCATAGCCCAACTCTCCTTTTTGATCAATCTCGTCAGGTCCAATTGAGTAAATAAACGGTTTTTCCCCCAACCCTTTTTCTTCCTTTGAGAACAGGTCTTTTGGAAGAACCGGAATATATTCCGGGACAAGATCCGAAAGAATCCCTGGCGTCCCTCCTTTTTCCATCGCGTAGAGATTTTGGGCTGTTTCAAGCCGTAAAATATCATACCTGCTCCGTGTTGCCATGTCTCTTGTTATCACTTCTTTGGCATTGGGGGCGTTGAACAAATACAACATGGCGGGCTTACCGTATAAATCCCATGAATCCAAAATCAGGAAATCGGATATCTTATGCAAGACTTTGCGTCTGCTACCTGTATATGAAATCACTCTTCCCAAACGTTCTTTTTGGGATTTGTTTTTTATGTAGGGAAAGACGCGTTCATTGAGATATCTCCGCTCCAGCCGCAAGGATTCTCTGAATATCCCCCTGCCTGTTTTATTTTCGATATCGACGTCCATTCCCAATCGCATCGCAATGCGGATTATGCCAAGATTATGCGTAACGAGGATATTTTTATCCTTTTCCGTCAAAACAGGCGGAACAAGAAGGTTCTGCCGATCGAGAATTTCACGCAGCATCCGGGGATCATCGCAATGATTGACTACCCTATACCAGGTTTTTACGCCTCGATTCAATCCCTGCATGGCGATCATGCGATTCATGAGCATGGAATATTTATGAGATTTAGCGGAACGGATGATCGTTTCCGCGGCTTGAGAAGCCTCAAGGACCTTCCCCTCGAATAAAAGAGCGTCTGTTTTAATTTCCAGTAATCCTTGATTCGCCATGAGAGGATATACAGGGGTCATTTCCGAATCGTGATTGAGATATTCATAATTCGATGTGAAGACGTCATTGCATAGAACCAACGCTTCAATTTCATAATCAGGTTGGTTCGCCAAGTTTTCGAATGCCCTGATTAAGGGCTCGTGTTGTTCCAGTTTTTCCGTGATTTTCATGAATTCTTCCGGCGATTTTTCCCGGGCGCTTTTATCTCTATATTCATAATAGAGTTGAGTAAGTTCACTGACGTTTCTCTGGCGGTCTTTCCATTCAGAAGCGAAGGCTTTTACCGCTTCCGAAGTTTCCTCACTGAAAGGTTGCGCTTCAAGTTCCTCCAAAGTCAGATTCAGATTGACGGAACGCCACTCATCAAATTCCTTTTTCTGTTCTGGAGGCATCCTCGAGTACGCTATATTTTCCCAGTATATCTTCCATCCCGTTATGATCAATAAAAGCAGGATAACAGTACAAACGAAGATAATGATCCATTTATTGAATTTGATCATAAGAGGTTATCCTCTGAGAAATTAATCATTCACAGGTAAAGGATATTGTTTATAACAATAGACGTAAAAAAAACGATCAGGTTGACATGATATCAAAATTTTATAAAAAATATATCCCCTGAACTCGTGGTTCCATTGGTCGGATCATAAAAAACCGCGCCTTTCTGATCTTTTTTATCCGGACCTATGGAATAAAAAAACGACTCCTTACGGAAAGGTTCTTTCTCTGTAAATGGATCTAAAAGCAATACGGGAATATACCCTGGAACAAGGTCTTCCATGTTTTCCGGTTCCTTTTTATGTTCGAGAAAATAAAGTTTTTTTGCGGTGTCAAGACGCAGCAAGTCATATCTCGCCAGGGCGACTTTTTCTCGAAAAAACGCCTCTTCATAATTCCCCACGCTTGTACTGTATAGGGTGGGGAGCGTTATCAGGGAAATGAGTCGATAAAACTGCATGGGAAAGCTGATATCATCTGATCCGAATACTGCTGATGTCTTGCGTAAATTTGAAATCCTTTCATGAAATTTTTCTATTTCCGGAGGGTCTGAAAATAACGGAAGGATAAGGTTCTCCTCAAATTCCGCTTGTACTCGTAACCATTCCCCATATATTTCCCGCCCGGTTTTTCCATCGATATGCGTTGTTATTCCGAACCTGTTAGCCATCCTGATTTCTCCAATTTTGTCAGAAACACCCAAATCAATACTACCTGGTAAAAAGCCGTTATGGGGAACCATCTTATTTTGCCGGACAAGAGCGCTTCTGATTAATTCAGGATCATGGCATTTCATAACGACTTGATGCCAGGTTTCTGTTCCCAGGGAATGGCAGGATATTGAGATCAACTGGCAGATCAGAGTGGAATAAAGATGCGATCTTGACGCCTTGCTCATGTCTTCCGCCATGTTCAAAGCCTCTGAAGTCTTTCCATCATTCATTAATTGAAATGCCTTCAACCCAAGTATCTTTATGCTGATTTGAAACTGAAGGTAATCTGAAGATGGTATTCCGTTCATATCTTTGATATCTTTACCCGCAACAAGGGCGTCAATTTCGTAATCGTCTCTTTCAATGATCTCCTTGAAAGATTTGATCAGCGGATTGAATTTCGAGACTTCTTCATCAAGAGATATGGTTTTGGTGGGGTCGCCATCTTCTTCTTTGAGATATTTATAGATTTCATCAGCAATTTCCAGAGCCGGTTTCTTGTGTCTTTCCCATTCTTCCCGGAATTTTATCGAAGCGCTTTTGGTTCCTCCCTGAAACGGCAACGCTTCGATATCTTTTGGATTAAAGTGAAGGGGGGTTGTTTTCCACTCATGATATCTGGCGCTTTCATCTGGAGTCATTTTCGAAAGAATCCTGTAATGGAAATAATAAAGTCCACAGCCAATAATAAACAGAATTGAAACAACAAGGGCAAGAAAAACCTTAATGATTTTTTCACTGTTTTTCATGGAATATTATTTAAAATGAAGTATATATCCCCTGGAGTTACCGTGCCGTTGGTGGGATCGTAAAGAAACGCGCCTTTTTGATCCTTATTATCCGGACCTATGGAATAAAAAAACGACTCTTTTGGGAACGGCTGTTTCGTTGAAATTGAAAATGGATCCATAAGCAGTTCGGGAATATACTCCGGAACAAGGTCTTCCATTTTTTCCGGTTCCTTTTTATGTTCGAGCAAATAAAGTTTTTTCGCAGTGTAAAGCCGCAGCAGGCCAAATTTGGTTATTGCGGCTCTTTCCCGAATTAGGAATTCCAAATAATTCGGGACCCCGAACTGGCAATACAAGGGACCAATTACGGGAGAGATGAGTTTATATTTGAGTGATCTCATCCCGGTAACTTCAGTTCCAAACTCCGTGGATGTCATGCGATACCCGGAAACCCGTTTCATTATTCCCGCTATTTCAGAAGGATTTGAAACAAGGGGTATGACGACTTTCTCCTGGAATTCCGCTTCCACCCGGAACCATTCCCCGTATATCTCGCGCCTGGATTTTCCTTCGATATTCGATACGATACCGAATTTTTGCGCCATGCGGATCATGCCGATACTGTCAGATATTCCGATAACGATTTTCCGGGATGCCAAATCCTTTCGCAGGGCGAGTTCGTTTTGCCGTATAAGCGTATATCTTAAAAGTTCCTGATCGTTGCAGCGGGATATCAGGTATTGCCAGGTTTGCGTTCCCATGGAATACCCGGCTATGGCGATAATCTGGCACGTCAGGGTGGAATACAGATGCGATTTTGACGCCTTGATCATGGTTTCCGCCATGTTCAACGCCTC
>JAFGFK010000453.1 GCA_016931135.1 Candidatus Sumerlaeota bacterium
GAATGCCACTGCGGATAGGGACTGATGGAATACGAGTATATCTGAAGCGGAAGCGCCGCAATGGGCTGATCCAGTTTAATTGTGAAAAATTGCGATCCGAGCGCGGTGAAAAGCAGAGGAGCCGTTTCCCCGGCGATGCGGGATACGGATAAAAGTATTCCGCTGATCACTCCGCCGATTCCTGTTCGCAATACGATAAAAAGCGATACCCTCCATCCGCGCATTCCCAGGGCGACTCCCCCCTCTTTCAACTCCAGGGGAACCAGCCGTAGAACCTCTTCCGTACTGATCACGATGATCGGCAGCATGATGATTGCAAGAGACGCCCCTCCCGCTATCGCCGAAAAACGGCGCATCGGCAGCACAATGAGAGCGTAACCAATGATTCCTATAACGATGGAAGGAATTCCCTGCAGGATTTCAACGCACAATCGAACCAGATGTTTCATTTTTCCTTCTTTCGCTTCAGCCAGGTAAACGCCTCCCATGACGCCCGAAGGAATCCCTATCAGGGAGGCGATTCCCAGAATAATGGCGCTGCCGACAATTCCGTTCAATACTCCGCCTCCGCTTTCTCCAACCGGCGCCGGATTCTTCGTGAACAAATCTATCGAGAAATGACGGAATCCCTTGAAGACAATATATCCGACGATGAGGATCAACGGAAGAACCGTCAACAGGGAAAGCGCGCTGATCATAATAGTCGCCATGACGTCTGTTATCTTGTGGATTCGTAATCTGATCATACCGTATTCCCTTTCATCCCTTGTTGAAAGCGGTTCTATGTATGAATAATCGTCCAAGCGCATTGATGAAAAAACTGATTAAAAATAAAACAAGCCCCAACTCCACAAGGGAAGATACGTACAGGGCTCCGCTCGCTTCGTTGAACTCGTTCGCTATGATGCTCGCTATGGTGTTTGCAGGATCGAACAGCGTTCGTGGCGCGCTGACGCTGTTTCCAATCACCATCGTAACGGCCATGGTCTCTCCCAGGGCTCGCCCCAGGGCTAACGTTGTTCCCCCGATGATTCCCTTTCGGCAATAAGGAATGATGACCTTTCTCACCATTTTCCACTTGGAGCTCCCGAGCGCCAGAGCCCCTTCCTTCAATTCCTTCGGCGTTTGAGCCATCACATCCCGCGTGATGGAGATCGAATAGGGCAGCGTCATGATCACCAATATGATGATCGCGCTGAGGAGTCCCACCCCAAACGGCGGCGCGTTGAATATGGGAATGAATGAAAAATGCGCGTAGAGAAACATCTCCCATCTTCTTACAATGGGAACGAGGACGAATATGCCCCACATCCCGTATATGACCGAAGGAATTGCCGCAAGAAGATCCACCATGTGGGAAATGATTTTTCCGGCAAATCTCGGGGCGTATTCCCGTATGAATAGTGATGTCGCTATCGAAAACGGCAGCGAAATAATGATCGCAGCGAAGGAGGTGACGATCGTTCCGATAATAAAGGGATAAGCCCCGAAATCGTTTTTGACAGGGTCCCAGTTATCTTTTATTATGAAATTCAAACCAAACGCCCGCATCGATGGAAGGGATTGCATTGACAATATCAGAAAAATCATTACAAGTACCAATACAATGATTGCTCCCGACGCCGACTTGGCGCCCTTGAATATCATATCTCCCGTCAATCGGCCGCTTTTCCTTTTTATCTCCATGTCTCTCCTTGTAAGGGCGCATCTTGACTTTGTTACCAGGAATACAGGATGATACTTATGGGGTCATTCTCTATAAAAATCCAATGCGCTTGTATAAGTTTTGACCTTTTCAGTGAATTTTGTTCATCCATCAATGAGTTTTATACAGAAATACTTGGATTTTTATAGGGATTGCCCCCCCGATTTCCGGACGTTCTGGTAACGAAGTCGAGATGCGCCCTCCTTGTAATGTAATAAAGAATCCGCCTTGAATTTTTTATGCGGGAAAACGCGCATTCAAGGCGGTTAAGAATGCGTTGATCAAAAACAAACTTATTTTTTTTCCTCTTTCAGTTTTATATCTCCATACTTCATGGAAAGAACGAGTTTCATCGCTCTTTCCTGCGCCGCTTTTGGAAGGGGAGCATACAGCAATGTCTCATTGTATTTCTGGGCGTCTTTGATGCACCATGACAGAAGTTTCTGAAGCGCTTCCGCCCTTTCCAAGCTTCGATTCCCGTATTTCTGATTCTTGTAAACTAGAAGCCATGTGAATCCACTGATGGGATATCCCTCGGGAGATTCCGTATCTGTAATGGAAACCCTCAAATCTTCCGGCAGAGCGATATTCGCCGCTTCTGAGATGCTTTTTATTGCGGGCGCCGTGAAATTTCCCGCCTTGTTCTTCAACAGGGCGTATGGCAGATTGTTATTCTCCGCATATATCACCTCCACGTACCCGATGCTTCCCGGCAGCTGCTTGACAGACCCCGCCACGCCCTCGTTTCCCTTGCCGCCAATCCCTGTGGGCCATTTCACGCTTTTTCCCTGCCCTACTTTTTCCTTCCATTCCGCGCTCACCTTGCAAAGATAATCCGTAAATATGAAAGTCGTTCCGGAGCCGTCCGATCTATGCGCCACGATGATCGGCATCTTCGGTATCTGCGCTTCCGGATTTTCTTTCTTGATCCGTTCGTCCTGCCAGTTCTTGATCTTTCCCAGGAAGATATCCGCCAGAATATCGGGAGTCATCTTTAATTTCAGGTTTTCTCCCAGGTTGTAGATGATCGCAACGCCGCCTAGAGCTGTCGGGATATGAATCGTTTCCCCTTCGAATTTCTTCTTTTCCTCCTCGCTTAAAAAGGCGTCGCTCGCTCCGAAATCCACGGTCTTGTTCAAGAGCTGTTGAATCCCTCCCCCTGATCCAATAGATTGGTAATTCACCTTGATCCCTTCCGTTTTCGCATAGACGTCGAACCATTTCGAATAAAGAGGATAGGGAAAGGACGCCCCCGCTCCAATCAGCTCCGTTACATTCTCCTGGCAGAAAGCAATGGATGCCGGAAATAGAATGAGGATTAGGCACAGCGTAAAAAGATTTTTCTCGTTCATTGGAATTCTCCTTTCTTCCTGATTAATCATTCCTTTTCACCGATTCGTATATCGGCAAAATCTGTGGGATTGGACTCCAGAATCTCCTCTGAATTGAAATTGTTTCCATCTAAAATCGTAGCCTTACAAATTTCGACGCTTTTTACATGGGGCGTGATGAATACGATGATCTTGCTCTTCCTGTTGATGTCCGTTGTCTTTGTGAATATCTTTCCCATTAACGGAATACTCCCCAGGAAAAACGCCCTCTTTTCCTGTTTTGTTATTGTTTCCTTGTCAAATACGCCCAGCGCAAACTTCTTCCCTTCCTTGATCACGGCATTGGTCGCTGTCTTTCTCTCCGTTATGATGGGCATGCCACCGTTTGTATATCCACCGAGACTGTTCACGGTCACCTCCACATCCAGGGTGGTGGAATTCATACTGATATTCGGTTCCACTTTGATATAGACGCCCTCAGATTTTTCGCCCGCGCTTGATGATGGATCAAGGATGGACGCCCCCGGTTTGCTCGTGTCCGTGGCGTCCTTTAACTTATGGATGGGATCATTAGTATAAACCTGATAGGGTATTCTTTTTAGAGATGAAAGAATCCCCTTTTCTCCGTTTGATACCAGAATCTTGGTTTTGGTTTCTATATGCGCCTCGCCGGCTTCTATCATGAAATCGATGAAATCCGCCAATACCGTGGCGTCGAGCGTTAAAAGGGCGTCATATCCCCTCATTTTATATAGGGCAGGATCCAGCGCATCGCTCCATGCGTTATCCGATTCTCGAGAGCGTGATATGGAGTAATTATACGAACCTCCGATCGCGTTTTTCCATGCATCCCAGTTGATTCCAAGAGATTTGTCATCTGCATTTTCCATTTCAACGACTTCCAGATCCAGCGCAACCTGTGGAATGGGAACATCGTAAAACTTCAGCGTTGCAAGGTCTTTCTTGAAATCGCTCACGCTGTCCTTGATCCAGACCGAATTGGTCTTTTTATCGTGATATACTTCTCCCTCTCCGGAAAGCGATGTGTTTTCTATGATATCTGATATGTCCTCCGCCTTTCTATAAAGAAGTCGGTAATTGTATTTCACATCCCCCTCCGATGACTCCATCCCTGGAAGATCAAGGGTCCGGATCATTTCCTCTATATAAGGAATCTGGAATTCCGGCGCGACAACCTGGAGGAAATATCGCATTTTCCCGGTTTGGGCATCCTTGTATTTGAGCGTTCTTACCTTTCCCTTTTCCATCTCCACTGCTTTCTTGACATGAGGAAGTATTTCGTATGCGTCGGCATGCTTCAACTCCCACGCCTTTGTTACGTATCGGTTCATTTCGAATTTGTCGCCTGTGCGTAAAATCTTGAATTCCCCAACATCCCCCGGAATGTCGCGATTGAATTGTACATATTCATCCTGCTGGTTGTCTCCCGGCGCCCCCCAAGCGCCCCAACTCGCGCCAAAAACAGCGATAATTGTCACGATAACGTTTTTCCTCCATTTCATCTCTTTAATTTGACATCCTCCTTTTTTTGTTCTTGATTTTTTATTTAACGCCAAACATTATAAATATATTCAAAAGCGCATGTTAGAAAAGGATAAAGGTTTTGTTAAGATTCCGTTAAGAATTGGGGCGGATCATGGAACTCAAAAAAATACTGATTGTTGAAGATGATCCTGATATTGCTTCTACCGTTGATTATAACCTTAGACAGGAATCCTATAAAACGGAAATAATTCAGGATGGACGCGAAGTCCTCGATGCGGCGAAAACGTTCAAACCGGACCTGATCCTCCTGGATATCATGATTCCGGGTCTCAATGGTTTCGAGGCGTGTAAACTCCTCAAAAATAACGAGAAAACATCTTCCATTCCCATCATCATGGTTACGGTCAAATCCAATGAAGTGGATGTGGTTCTGGGGCTCGAGCTCGGCGCCGCGGATTATGTCACGAAACCATTCAGCGTCAGGGTTCTTCTTGCCCGCATCCGGAATGTCCTTAGAAGAGAAGATGACAAGGAAAAGCCACCCGCCATCATTCATTATCACTCCCTCGTCATTGACAGGGAAAAGCGGGAAATCCATCTGGACAAACGCCTGATCCATTTTTCCAAAACCGAGTTTGAAATCCTGACGCTTTTAGCCTCAAAACCGGGACGCGTCTTTTCCCGCAACGCCCTTCTTCAGAATTGCTGGCCCGATGGCGTCTTTGTTCTGGATCGCACGGTGGACGTTCATATCAATTCCATCCGGAAAAAACTCGGAAAAAGCGCGGGATATATCGAAAGTATTCGCGGCGTCGGTTATCGCTTGAAGGAATAACGCCTGAAAGTATGGAACGCGGATCATGAAAAAAATATACAATAGAATTCTTTTTTATTTCCTCCTTGTCCTCTTTATCAACGGAGTTGTTTCCACCTTTCTTATTATTTCGGATACCAGGAAGGATTTCGACGCCAATCTGAGGGAACAACTCTATAACTATGCGGGCATCGCCTCCGAACTTGTCAAAGCCAAAGGATTGGACCCCGCAAAACAGGAGGAACTGGATGGCGTCATGGAACAACTGGGAGAGCATCTTCGTATTCGCATCTCTGTCATTCTTCCGGATGGAAAGGTTTACGCCGATTCCTTCTATGATCCTGAAATCATGGAAAATCATCTCTACAGAATCGAAGTCCAGAACGCCCTCCAGGGCAAGGTCGGGATGGACGCCCGCATCAGCCCTACGCTCCAGATTCCCATGACTTATCTCGCCATGCCCCTTATTCATAATCAGGAAATACAGGCGGTCATTCGCGTTTCTCTTCCCCAGGCGACTATCCGGAGTAAAATCCACCATACCATTTTTAAAAGCATTATCACAGGCGCGCTCCTTGGAGTCACCATAGCTCTCTTTATCAGTTTTCTCCTGGCGCGCTCCTTTTCCCATCCCATCCGGTTGATACGCGACGCCGCAGCCAGAATCTCCGATGGCGATTTTCATTACCATCTCCAACTGGATAGAAAGGATGAACTCCATCAGGTTGCGGAATCTCTCAATGAAATGTCTCAAAAACTGGGAAATTCCTTTGAATCCATCAAACTGGAAAAGGAAAAAATCGCGGCGATCTTGTCCGGTATGAAGGAATCTCTTGTCATGGTAAGCCAGAATCACGAAATCCTCCTGGCAAATAGCGCCTTTTGCAACCTCCTGCAACTCGATGAAAAGAAATTGATCGGGCGCTTGTATTGGGAAGTCCTGCTCGAAAGGGACTTGTCGGAATTCATTAAAAATAACCTTCAGAACCAGTCTTCCGCTTTCGGCGAGCTGATCCTGCGAAAAAACGAAAATTCCACCAGATTTCTCTCCATGAACGCCTCGCCGATTTTTTCGGAATCCCATATCTTCAAAGGACTTGTTATCGTCTTTCATGATATTACCCCCATCAAAGAAACCGAAAAAATGAGGAGACAGTTTGTGGACAACGCCTCTCACGAATTGAAAACTCCCATCAGCTCCCTCCTTGCCATATCGGAAACCCTCATCGATAGAGAACCGAAGGATCAGGAAACAAGGAAACAATTCTATGGAAAATTGCTCAGCAATTCAGAGCGTTTGAGCCAACTGATCGGCGATCTGCTTTCCCTGTCCGAAATCGAACAGAATAAAAACTCCCTGGAAAAAGCGCCCGTTGATCTTCTCGCTCTCTTAAAGGATATAGCCGATGAATTTTTACCTGCCATGAAGTCAAAAAATCAATGCTTTGACCTGGAATCTCCCCAGGATTTTTCCCCTGTTTCCCTTGATAAAAATTCTTTCAGGAAAGCCCTCGGAAATCTTCTCGATAACGCCATTCGTTATACCTCGGAGCAAGGAAAAATCACGCTCTCTCTGAAAAAATCCGAACAGGAAATCCTGATTGAAATCAAAGACACGGGTATCGGAATTCCTCCGGAAGACATCCCGCGAATATTTGAACGATTTTACAGGGTGGACAAGGCGCGTTCCATCAAACTCGGCGGCACCGGCTTGGGGCTCTCGATTTCCAGGCACATCATCGAGGCTCATGGCGGACATATCTCCGTGTCAAGTTCGCCTGGCAAGGGTTCTGTTTTTACCATTCATATTCCCCTTTGATCTTTTTACAATCCGCTTTTTAGGTTGCCTTTTTATTTTTCGCGCTTTAATTTACAAAATCTTGTTTATCTTCATAAGGGCGTTTTTTATCTTTTTTGATGGGAAATGTTGAAGTCATGAAAACTCCGCCGTGGGCTCTTCCCGCGGAAAAACTTGTTTCCCTTCTGAAGGTTTCTCCAGAAACAGGTCTTGATTCGAGAGAAATTCCAGAAAGAATCCGACAGTTTGGATATAATCGCCTCCGGGAAATAAAATCCGTTGGGGTCTTCCCGATTCTCCTCAATCAATTCAAAAGCCTCGTTGTTCTTCTCCTCTTCCTCGCCGCCGGCGTCTCGATCGCCTTTCGCGAATGGCTTGATTTCACCGCCATCATGGCCGTTATTGTTGTCAATGCCGCTATCGGTTTCCTCACGGAAATAAGAGCGGTAAGATCCATGGAAGCCCTTCGCAAACTCGGTTCCGTTACCACGAATGTCCGCCGCTCCGGAAAGATTTTATCCATTCCCGCAGATGAACTTGTTCCCGGCGATACCGTCATTATCGAGGGCGGCGATGTGATCACGGCGGATATGCGCCTTATCATGGCTTTCAAGATCGAAGCCGATGAATCCACTCTTACCGGGGAATCGCTGCCTGTTTCCAAAAAAACCGGAATTCTTCCCGAAGATACCCCCCTTGCGGAAATGTCCAATATGCTTTTCAAGGGTACCGCCCTTACCCGCGGCTCTGGAGAGGCGGTCGTGGTCGCAACCGGAATGAATACCGAACTCGGGCAAATCTCCTCCCTTGTTGAAGAAGCGGGGGGAGAGGAAAAAACGCCGCTTGAAAAAAGGCTGGATCGCCTTGCCCATAAACTCATCGGCATTTCCCTCGTCATCGCCGCTCTGGTTATCTTCTCCGGCATTCTCACGGGCAAATCGCTTTTTCTCATGATCGAAACCGGCATCGCCCTCGCCATTGCCAGCATCCCGGAAGGGCTGCCCATTGTCGCCACAATCGCCCTTGCCCGGGGAATGGGGCGCATGGCAAGACGAAACGCCCTGGTTAATCGCCTTTCCGCAGTGGAAACACTTGGCTCTACCAGTATCATCTTTACGGATAAAACGGGAACCCTTACAGAAAATCGGATGACGTTGACGCAGATTCTCATGCCTGGCGAAAAAGTGGAAATCGATCCGAGTCGTTCCAATCCACTCTCTGCGGATCTGGATAAAATGCCGCTTCTCCGGGAGATTATGAAGACAATGGTTCTCTGCAACAACGCCTCCCTATCCGAGGAAAACGCGCCGGAAGAATCCGTGGGCGATCCACTTGAACTCGCCCTTTTATCCGCAGCCGCTCGCGTTGGCGTCATGAAGAAAGATCTGTTCGAAAACATGCCCGAACTGAAAGAAGAGGCGTTCGACTCCAACATCAAGATGATGGCTACCTACAACAAGGAGGGCGATCGTATCCGCGTTTCCGTGAAAGGAGCCCCCGAAAAAGTCATCCAATGTTGTACGAAAATTCCGAATCTCTCCCATAACTCCCATTCTTCTCTGGTGGATTTCAATGATAAGGATCGCGAAAAATGGCTTCAACTCAACAATGACATGGCTCTCCAGGGGCTCCGCGTCATTGCGGTCGCTTTCAAAAAAACCTCTTCCCTTGAAGAAAAACCCTATGAAAATCTCATTTTCCTCGGACTGTTGGGATTGAAGGATCCCCCCCGCGACGACGTGCGGGAATCCATCACGATTTGCAGAAATGCGGGAATCCGGGTCATTGTCGTCACCGGCGATCAACTCATTACCGCCCGCAGCGTGGCGCTTTCCGTTAACCTGATCGATGATGAAAACGCCGAGGTTATCCATGGGAAAAATCTGAAGAGCGCGCATGAAATGAGTTCCGAAGAAAAAAGACATATCCGCAGCGTCAGCCTTTTCGCCCGGGTGAGTCCCAAACAGAAGCTGGATTTGATCACGCTTCATCAGGAAACCGGCTCCATCGTCGCCATGACCGGCGATGGCGTGAATGACGCCCCGGCGCTCAAAAAAGCCGATATCGGGGTTGCCATGGGGCAGCGAGGCACGCAAGTCGCCCGCGAGGCGGCGGATATAATCCTCAAGGACGATTCCTTCAAGACAATCGCCCTCGCCGTGGAACAGGGACGCGTGATTTATCAGAATATCCGCGTCTTCATCAGCTACCTTCTATCCTGTAACGTGAGCGAGGTTATGATCATCTTCTTCGCCACATTCCTGTTCAAACAACTCCCCATCTTGCCGCTTCAGATTCTTTTCCTCAATTTTGTTACGGACGTCTTTCCCGCTCTTGCCCTGGGAGTGGGGGAGGGAAATCCCGGGATCATGTCCAAACCGCCGCGGAACCCCAAAGAAACGATTCTTGGCTCCGCTCATTGGATAGGGATTATGATTTTCGGAATTGGAATCACCCTGAGCGTTCTCGGCGCCTTTGCCATTGCCGTCAAAGCCTTGAATTTCTCTCCGGAAAAAGCCGTTTCCATCTCTTTCTTAACCCTTGCCCTCGCCCAGACCTTTCATGTCTTCAATATGAGGGATAAGGGATCAAATGTCCTTCATAATGAAATTACCGGAAATCGCTATGTCTGGTTCGCCGTCGCCTTATGCGTTCTGCTTTTGATGGCTGCGGTTTATATTCCGCAAATATCATCCGTTCTGAAGGTTGCGTCCCCGGGTTTTTATGGATGGATTCTTGTTATTATCATGAGCGCCCTGCCCTTTGCCTTCGGACAAATCCGCCTCTCGTTTTCCCGCCCATCCACTTGACGCTTTTTCCTTGCAACTTGATTTCTTCCTGGGATGTATATATTACAACTATTTTGATGGCGAATCCCAATAGCGGTCAATTTATTATCAGGAGGATTTTTATATGAAAATTTATATTTCCTGCGATATCGAGGGCATTGGCGGAGTTCCCAGCTGGGAGTTCGGTTCCAAAAAAAATCCCGATTACAGCATCGGACGCGAACTCATGGTAGGCGAGGTGAACGCAGCCGTTGAAGGCGCGCTTGACGCCGGAGCGAAAGAGATCGTTGTCAACGACTCCCATGGCGACATGGTCAATCTCGATCCGCAAAAGCTGCACAAAGCCGCCCGCCTTCTCCAGGGCGAAGTCAAACCATGGTCCATGATGGAAGGCATGGATAAAAAATACGACGCCGCGGCTTTCATCGGTTATCACGCCATGGCGGGAACCCTTTTCGGCTCCATGTGTCACACCTATTGCGGAGCGATTACAGAGGCAAGGGTAAACGGGCGGATATGGGGCGAGGCGGAAATCAACGCCGCCTTTTGCGGCGCGCATAAAACTCCCCTCGTTTTTGTCAGCGGCGATGAAGCCCTTTCCCGCGAAATCAAAAAATTTATCCCTGATATCTTTACCGCTATCGTCAAAAAGGCGCACGGCATGAGGGCTGCTCTTTCCCTGCATCCCGATATCGCCCGCGCCAGAATTCGCGAGGGGATCAAGAAAGCGATAGACTCGAGAAAGCGGATCAAGCCTTTTCTCCCGAAAAAACCCTATACCCTGGAAGTCTTGCTTCGCGAACCCGATATGGCGGACATCTGCACCCGCGTCCCCGGAACCAAACGCGCCGGTCCGCGCACCATCCAGTTCAAAAGTAATAACTACATCGAGGTCTTCCGCTGCTTTCTCTGCATCATGACGCTCGCAAGCAGAACATGAAGAAGTTTGGCAACCATGCTGAAAACATTATGGGCGGTTGTGAGAAAGAATGAAATGGAACTTATGGAAGAAATCCATATAACCCTTGAAAAATTTTGTCCATTTTCATCTGAAGCGAC